>NZ_CP025612.1:1182500-1254521 GCF_002868735.1 Niveispirillum cyanobacteriorum
CGCAACAACTTTCTGATCTCAACAGTCACTTTTCTGAAATGACAGCGTAACGGGCCATGTGGCGTGCGCAGGCGCAACGGCGCTGGCCATGTTTTGAAACAGGTTGCGGCGGATCAGATAGACGGTCATGCTTTATTCAACCAGTTGCATAAAGGATCACAATATGACCGCCTACCCCCACCTGCTTCAAGCGCTTGACCTTGGCTTCACCAGCCTGCGCAACCGCGTGCTGATGGGATCGATGCATGTGGGGCTGGAGGAAGCGCCGAATGGCTTTGAACGGATGGCGGCCTTCTATGCGGAGCGGGCACGCGGCGAGGTCGGGCTGATCGTTACCGGCGGCATCGCCCCTAATGAGCGCGGGCGCCCTGCCCCGTTTGGCGCCGTGCTGGCGACGGAGGAGGAAGCCGCGCATCACCGTATCGTGACGGATGCCGTTCATCAGGAGGGTGGCAAGATCGCGATGCAGATCCTGCATTTCGGACGCTACTCTTATCAGAAGGATCTGGTCGCCCCCTCTGCTATCAAGGCCCCCATCAACCATTTCGTTCCCCATGCCCTGACCAGTGAAGAGGTGGAGGAGACCATTGCCGATTTCGTGCGCTGTGCCGCCCTTGCCCAGCTTGCCGGTTATGATGGTGTTGAGGTGATGGGATCGGAAGGTTACCTGATTAATGAGTTCATCGCCCCCCGCACCAATCATCGCGATGATGAATGGGGTGGCTCTTACGAGAACCGTATCCGCCTGCCTGTCGAGATCGTCCGCCGCATCCGCGCGAAAGTTGGTCCGAACTTCATCATCATCTACCGTCTGTCCATGCTGGATCTGGTTGAAGGCGGATCGACCCTGGAAGAGGTGGTGCAGCTGGGTCAGGCCATCGAGGCGGCGGGCGCCACCATCCTCAATACCGGAATCGGCTGGCATGAGGCACGCATACCCACTATTGCCACCTCTGTACCACGCGCGGCCTTTGCCTGGGTGACGAGGCAGTTGAAGGGCAAGGTCTCCATCCCGCTGATCGCCACCAACCGTATCAATACGCCCGAGGTGGCCGAGAACCTGCTGGCCGACGGTTATTGTGATATGGTGTCGATGGCACGCCCCTTTCTGGCCGATGCGTATTTCGTGGCCAAGGCGCGCGAGAACCGGGCGGACGAGATCAATACCTGCATCGCCTGTAACCAAGCCTGTCTGGACCATACGTTCAGCGGAAAGATCACCTCTTGTCTGGTGAACCCGCGCGCGTGCCATGAGACGAAGCTGGTCATCGCCCCCACGGTATCACCCAAGAATATCGCCGTGGTCGGTGCCGGTCCGGCGGGCCTGTCCTTTGCGGTAACGGCGGCGGAGCGCGGGCACAAGGTGACCTTGTTCGAAGCGTCGGCACAGGTGGGTGGGCAGTTCAACATTGCCCGGAAAATCCCTGGCAAGGAGGAGTTCAACGAAACCCTGCGCTATTTCCGCCGGCAACTGGAGTTGAAGGGCGTCACCGTGCGCCTCAACACCCGAGCTGATGCCAAGATGTTGGCCGAGGGTGGGTTTGACGAGGTGGTGCTGGCCACGGGCGTGGTACCGCGCAAGCCAGCGATTGAGGGGATCGACCATCCCAAGGTGCTGGGCTACCTTGATGTCCTGCGCGATGAGGTGCCGGTGGGCCGGAAGGTGGCCGTTATCGGGGCCGGTGGTATCGGCTTTGACGTCAGCACCTATCTGGTGGAACGGCACGACGCACCGTCGGCAGACCGCTTCTTCAAACAATGGGGTGTCGACCCCGACTATCGCCAAGCCGGCGGCTGCACCAAGCCGAAGCTGGAGCATAATGGAAGGCAGGTCTTCCTGATGCAGCGCACGGAGGGCAAGCTGGGCGAGAATTTGGGCCGGACCACGGGCTGGATACACAGGACGGTTCTGAAGATGCATGGCGTGGCCACCATGGGTGGCGTCACCTATCGCCGGATCGACGATGCCGGCCTGCATATCACCATTGGCGGCCAGGATCAGGTGCTGGATGTTGATCATGTCGTCATCTGTGCCGGGCAGGAGCCACTGCGCGAGTTGCAGGCCGATCTGGAGGGGCGGGGGCTGCGCGTCCATCTGATCGGTGGGGCCGATGTCGCTTCCGAACTGGATGCCAAGCGAGCCATCAATCAGGGCACGCGTCTGGCGACCGCCCTCTGACCCGCCTGACAGAAGAAAGAAACAACCCATGACCCAACCGTCCGGCCTGCGCCCGGCTGCCGCTTCCTCCCTGACCATCTGGCATGAGATCGTCGCCAGCCAGTCCATCGCCGCCCTGCGCAGCATCACCCATGAACAGGCGATCTTCCGGTCGCCCGTGGCCCACACAGCCTATGAAGGGGCGGATGCCCTGCTGCTGGCCATCGGCACCGTCATGCGGGGGTTCTTTGGCGACTTCACCTATCACCGCACCGCCGTTACGGCGGACGGGCTGAATGTCGTGCTGGAATTCGCCGCGACGGTGGAGGGCAAACAGGTGAAGGGCATCGACTTCATCCGCTTTGACGAACAGGGACTGATCCGGGAGTTCGAGGTGATGATCCGTCCACTGAGCGGCTTGCAAGCCCTGGCCGCGGAGATGGGGCGGCGCGTGGGACAGGATATTGCGGCCTTCAAGGCCAAAGCCTGATATGGCATGGCCGAGGGGTGGGACGTGTAAGCCCCCTCTCCCCAGCCCCGTGAATGGATCGCGACCATGTCCTTGCCCCACGCCCTACTGACCGCCCTAATCGAACGCCCCGGCGCCGGTTCGGAACTGGCGGGGCGTTTTGACCGCTCCATCGGCTATTTCTGGCAGGCCACGCACCAGCAGATTTATCGCGAGTTGGCGCGGCTGGAGGCGGCTGGCCTGATCGAGGGGACAGCCGTGGACGGGGCACGGGGGCGAAAACGCGCGTTCCGGGTGCTGCCAGCGGGACGTGCGGAACTGGCGCGCTGGACAGCGGAGCGCCAGGAGCCGCTACCCATCCGAGATGAGATGATGGTGCGGTTGCGGGCCGAGGCGATGGTCGGCCCGACCACCCTGCCGGATACGCTGACCGAACTGGCACGGCACCATCGTGACCGGCTGAAAACCTATCAGGATATCGAGAAGCGGGATTTCACCCCGCCACCGACGGACCAGGGCCAGCAGCTGCGCCATCTGGTCCTGAAAGCCGGCATCGAATATGAGCGGCACCGCGCCGCTTTCTGTGAACAGGCGATGGCGCTGCTGGCCGCCCCATCGGACTAATAGTTTTGAAATGCAGAAGGCCCCATCCGGTTGGATGGGGCGCTGTCTGCTGTCACTTGGCGGCGTCGAAGAAATCATTGCCCTTGTCATCGGTGATGATGAAGGCCGGGAAATCCTCCACCTCGATGCGCCAGATGGCTTCCATCCCCAGTTCGGGGTAGGCGATGCATTCCACCTTTTTAATGCAGTCCTGCGCCAGACGGGCCGCGGCGCCGCCGATGGAGCCCAGATAGAAGCCGCCATGCTTCTGGCAGGCATTCTTGACGGCGGGTGAGCGATTGCCCTTGGCCAGCATGACGAAGGAGCCGCCCGCCGCCTGGAACTGATCCACAAAACTGTCCATACGGCCCGCCGTCGTGGGGCCAAAGGAGCCGGACGCGTAGCCTTCCGGCGTCTTGGCCGGGCCGGCATAATAGATCGGGTGGTTCTTGAAATAGTCGGGTAGCGGCTGGCCGGCATCCAGCAAGGCCCGCAGCTTGGCATGGGCACTGTCACGCGCCACGATCAGCGGGCCGGTCAGGGAAACGCGCGTGCGGATCGGATACTGGCTCAGCACCTTGCGGATCTGGTCCATCGGCTGGGTCAGGTCGATCTTCACCACCTCCCCCGACAGCGCCGCCTCGTCCACTTCCGGCAGGAAGCGGGCGGGATCGGTCTCCAGCTGCTCCAGATAGATGCCGTCCTTGGTGATCTTGGCCAGCGCCTGACGGTCGGCGGAGCAGGAGACGCCAATGCCGATGGGCATGGAAGCGCCATGGCGCGGCAGGCGGATGACACGGACATCGTGGCAGAAATACTTGCCGCCGAACTGCGCCCCGATACCCAGCCCCTGGGCCGCCTTGAACAGGGACTGTTCCATCTCCAGGTCACGATAGGCGTGGCCGGATTCGGAGCCCTGTGTGGGCAGGCTGTCATAATAGCGGGCGGAGGCCAGCTTCACCGTTTTCAGGTTCTGCTCCGCCGACAGGCCCCCGATCACCACCGACAGGTGATAGGGCGGGCACGCGCTGGTGCCCAGCGAGGCCATCTTCTCCTCAATGAAGGGGATCAGACGGTCGGGCGCCAAGACCGATGGCGTGGCCTGGAATAGGAAAGTCTTGTTAGCCGACCCGCCACCCTTGGCCATGAACAGGAACTTGTAGGCATCCTCACCCTCGGCGAAGATCTCGATCTGGCCTGGCAGGTTGGTGCGGGTGTTTTTCTCTTCATACATGGAAAGCGGCGCCACCTGGCTGTAACGCAGGTTGCGCTTCCGATAGGCATCGGCCACGCCCTCGGACAGGGCGGCCTCATCGGCACCCTTCGTCCAGACCTTTCGGCCCTTCTTGCCCATGATGATCGCGGTGCCTGTATCCTGGCACATAGGCAGGATACCGCCGGCCGCGATGGAAGCGTTCTTCAGCAGGTCCAGCGCCACGAACCGGTCGTTGGGCGATGCCTCGGGATCTTCCAGAATGGCACGCAACTGGCCCAGATGGCCGGGACGCAGGAAATGGTTGATGTCCATGAAGGCGGCTTCGGCCAGCAGGCGCAGCCCTTCCGGTTCCACCTTCAACACGGTCTCACCGTCAAAGTCGACGGTGGAGACATAGTCGCTGGTCAGCTTGCGATAGGGCGTGGTGTCGGCACCCAGGGGGAACAGGCTGAAGCTCTGCTTCACAACATCATCGGGCATTTCTGGCTCCGGGGCTTTTCGGGGGCGGCGGGCCGGGGTCCGCCGTTCAGGCCGTTCAGATAGCGCAGACCAACGGCCCCCGCCAGAGGGCCGTTGGTCTGGGGCATCACGTTACTTAAACAGCCGCGATGCAGACGATTTCTACCAAATAGCCGGGGGCGGCCATACGGGCCTCCACCGTGGCGCGGGCAGGCGGGTTGCCCTGATCCACCCAGGCATCCCACACCTCATTCATGGCGGCGAAATTGCCGATGGAGGAGAGATAGATGGTGGTGGACAGGATCTTGGACTTGGACGAGCCGGCCTCGGTCAGCAGGGCGTCGATCTGCGCCAGGACTTGGGCCGTCTGGCCCTTGATGTCGGCGCTGGTATCGGTTGCCACCTGGCCGGCCAGATAGACGGTACCGGCATGGATGACGGCTTCGCTCATGCGGCGGCCGGGATGCAGACGGACGATGCTCACCGAACAGTTCCTTATCTTGTCAGGGCCACCCCCGAATGGGCGACCAGCATCTGCCGGGATAGGGGCAAGCGCCCCGGTCCACAAGTGGCGGCGGCAAATGCCAGTCATGCAGCCCATGCCGCTTATTACAAGATGCCCCCGAAGCGCGTAAAAAGATTACGCCCGGATGGAGACCATCCGGGCGCATCTTTCATCAGACCTTTAGCGGATTACTCACCGTCGATGGGCCGGACATTGAGTGGCAGTTCCGGTTCCCGGCTGGTCAGCATGCGACCCAGCTTCGGCCCGATCCAGTTCTGGAAATCATCCATCAGGGTGAACATGGTCGGCACGAAGACCAGCGACAGCATGGTGGAGGTGATCAGGCCACCGATAACGGCCACTGCCATGGGCTGACGGAATTCCGTATCGGCACCCCAGCCGAAGGCGATGGGCACCATGCCGGCCACCATGGCGATGGTGGTCATGATGATGGGGCGCGCACGCTTGGCACCTGCATCCAGCAAGGCCTCCCGCCGACCCATCCCATGGTCGCGCATGGCGACGATGGCATATTCCACCAGCAGGATGGAGTTCTTCGTCACAATGCCCATCAGCATCAGGATACCGATCAGTGCCGGCAGCGACAGGGCCATGTTGCACATCAGCAGCCCGATCACCGCGCCGCCCAGCGACAAGGGCAGCGCCGTCATGATGGTCACCGGCTGGAAGAAGTTGTGGAACAGCAGGATCAGCACCGCGATGATCAGCAGGAACGCCGTGCCCAGCGCCACCGCGAAGCCCATCATCATGATCTGCATCTGTTCAGACCCGCCATAGGCCGGCTTGGACACGCCCGACGGCAGGTGAGCCATGGAGGGTAAATTGTTGATGGCCTTCGTCGCCTCACCCAGTTCCGCACCGTTCAGGTCGGCCTGCACAGAAATGCGGCGGGCACGGTCGAAACGGTCGATCTGTACGGCACCCGATCCCATTTCCAGCTTGGCCACCGCAGACAACGGGACCGTGGCGCCGGTATTGGTGCGGACACGCAGATTGGCGATGGTATCCAGGTCGCCACGGGCTGCCGGGTCCAACTGCACCCGGATCGGCACCAGACGGTCGCCCAGATTGAACTTGGCAGAGTTGGTGTCGATCTCGCCCAGGGTCGCCACCTTGGCCACCTGACCGATTGAAATCACCGACACGCCTTGTTCAGCGGCCCGTTCGAACATCGGCTTGATCTGGATCTCGGGACGTTGCAGGGCCGCCGTGGAGGTGACGTTCTTCAGGAGCGGCAGTGCGCGCATCTCCGCCAGAACCTTGTTGGCATGGGCGTCCAGCAGCGGGCCATTTTCAGAGGTCAGCATTATCGAGACGTCACGGTTGCCAAAGCCACCCGTCGAATTAAAGGAGAAACGGATACCGGGGATCTTCTGCAACTCCGGCAGCACGCGGGTCTCGAACTCCTTCTGGTGGATACGTTCACCACGCGGCTTCAGCATCACGATGATGGAGCCACGGCGAACCTGCCCACCACGACCAGCGCGGGCCCAGGTCGTCTCGACCTCCGGCTGGGCCTTCAGCACATTGGCGGCACGCTGAACGGAGGCGTCCATCTGCTCCAGGTTCACACCGGGGGCCATTTCCATCTGCAGATTGGAGAAGCCGATATCCTGTGCCGGGATGAAGCCGGACGGCAATGCCAGGGTCAGACCCACCGAAGCGAAGAAAAACAAGGTGCCGCCCGCGATCGTCTTCCAACGGTGCGAGATGCACCAGTCGAGAAGCTTGATGTACCGGTGCGTCCAGGGGCCTTCTTGATGCTCGTCCGGCTGCGCCGGCTTCAGGAAGTAGGCTGCCATCAAGGGTGTCAGCAATCGCGCGACCAGCAGAGAGAACAGGACCGCGACGGCCACGGTGACGCCGAACGACTTGAAGAACTGACCGGCGATACCGGGCATGAAAGAAACGGGCAGGAACACGACAACGATGGTCATCGTCGTGGCCACGACGGCCAGACCGATCTCATCCGCCGCTTCCAGCGCCGCCTCATAGGGGCGCTTACCCTGCCGGATATGGCGGACGATGTTCTCGATCTCCACAATCGCATCGTCGACCAGGATACCCACCACCAGGGCCAGGGCCAGCATGGTGATGCCGTTCAGGGTAAAGCCAAACCATTCCATGACCAGGAAGGTCGGGATGGTCGACAGCGGCATGGCTAGGGCAGAGATCAGGGTAGCGCGCATATCACGCAAGAACCACCAGACCACGCCGACGGCCAGTAACGCACCGATAACCAAGGCCTCAATGGAAGCCAGATAGCTGTCCACCGTGTATTTTACGTTGGAGATGATCAGCTTGAAGGTCAGGTCCGGATAGTCCTGCTTCAGCTTCTCAATAACCTCATCAACGCCCTTGGCAATGGTCACTTCCGAGGAGTTGGGCGAACGGCTGATGGCGAAGCCCACGGTGGGCACGCCGTCCAGACGGGAAACACCGCGCAGTTCGGACGTACCATCCACGACATCAGCGATATCGGACAAGCGGACCTTGCGGCCACCGGCCACGGCGATCTCAACATTGCGCAGATCGTCCACGCTCTGGGCACGGCCCAGGGTGCGGATGGACTGCTCTGCGGCGCCAATCTCGCCACGCCCGCCGGGCATGTCGATATTCAGCTGCATCAGCTGGGAATTGACCTCACCCGCCGTCACACCCAGCGCCATCATGCGCTCGGGGCTCAGGTTGACGCGGATTTCGCGACTCTGCCCGCCTAGACGCTCCACCTCACCGACACCGTCCACGCGCTTCAGCGAACGGGCCAGATCACTGTCGATCAGCCAGGAAAGCTGTTCAACCGTGCGGTGGCTGGAGGTCACCGCATAATAAAGGATGGCGTCGCCCGTCACATCCAGACGCTGGACCTGCGGTTCATAGATATCCTGCGGCAGGTCGGACCGGATGCGGCTGACCGCGTCGCGCACGTCATTGACGGCACGGTCGGTGTTATAGCCGATCTTGAACTCGATCGTGGTGTTGGAATAGCCGTCGGTGATGTTGGAAGATACGTGATCGATGCCCGTGATGTTGGACACCGCATCTTCGATCTTCTTCGTCACTTCCTGTTCAAGTTCCGACGGGGCGGCACCCGGACGCGACACACCCACATTGACGATTGGGAAATCGATGTCGGGATTGCCGGTGATATCCATCTTCCAGAAGGAAATCAGGCCGGCCAGCGTCAGGATGATGAACAGGACGATGGGTGGTACGGGGTGGCGGATGGCGACCGCCGAGATATTGCCGCGGCTCATGTCCGGTGCCTTTCTCTAATCAGCGGTCAGTTGGCGGGCAGCGGATTGACCTTGTCGGCCGGGGTCGGGGTGATAATCACCTTGTCGCCGGTCTTCAGGTACCCCGCACCCGTCAGCACCACATCCTCACCCGCCTTCAGGCCGGACAGGATGGCCAGACGGTTGCCATCGCGCGGACCGGTCTGCACCTCCCGCGCCGTCACGGTGTGATGACCCTTGTCATCCTTGGCGGCATCGACCACCACCGCCCAGCTCTTGGCATCGCGGTAGACCACGGCCTCTTCGGGCAGGACCGGTGCGCTCTGCGTGCCGGTACGGACGCGGGCCGTCAGGAACATGCCGGGGCGCAGATACGGATCATGCGGCACATCGATCTTCACGGTGCCGATACGCGTCTTGGTATCAACCACGGGGGAGATGATGCGGATGGTTCCGATAAAGGGCTTGCCGTTGATATCGACCGCCGACAATTCCGCTGTCTGACCAACCGCCAGCTGACGCAGGTCGATCTCCGGCACCTCGGCCAGCAGTTCGACCCGGTCGTCGCGGATAATGCGGAACAGTTCGGTGCCGCCGGCACCCATGACGGCGCCCAAGCGGGCATTGCGCTTGGCGATGGTGCCATCGGTGGGTGCGCGCACCTCCGTCTGCGCCAGACGCGCTGCAGCCTGGGCGCGGGCTGCTTCTGCCACACCGACACGGGCCTTGGTGGTCAGGGCCGCCGAACGACGGGCATCCAGGTCGCGGGTGGAGATGGCGCCGGTACGGGCCAGTTCCTCGGCACGGCGGATATTGGCCTCCGCCTCTGTGGCCAGGGCCTGCGCCTCACGCAGCGAAGCCTCACGCGACAGCAAATCGGCGCGCAGCACCTTGTCGTCGAAACGGGCCAGCAACTGCCCGGCCTTCACCTTGTCGCCTTCATCGACCAGAACCTCGGTGATGGCCAGGCCGGATGTCTGGGTCCCGATGGGCAGTTCATCCCAGGAAGCCAGGGAGCCGGTGACCAGCAACTGACGCGGCACATCGCTGGCCGTCGCCTTGACCGCCGTCACGGTCAGGATGGAGGAGCTGTCTTTTTCGCCCTTCTCGGCGGCGGCCGCGGGCTTGCCGTCGGCGGCCTGCTTGGGCTTGAACGCAACATAGGCGCCGGCCCCGGCCAGCGCCACAACCACGGTGCCCAGCAATATCCATTTCAGCTTGGACGGACGTCGCCCGCCCGGCGGGGTCCAGCGCTGGCCACCCGGAAGATTGGGCCGATTATCGTTGCCATCATGGCCAGGGCGGGTGTGAAGAGGCTGCACCGTCATATTGTTCACCATCGTCGGGGCCGCGACAACGGGCGCGGCTACCGGGCGAGGGCGATCCACGGCTGCCCACCGCCCCCTGCGATGAACACCGTTCCCCCCGTCCTATTGCCGGACATTACATGCGGAAGATTGTCGCGGAAAGTCACACATGGTTTCACGCATGTAACGAATTATTGCGGCTGCGATCAAAAATGCCAGCAAGAACACGGAAATTCAGCCGCCACGAAAAATATCGATGATCAGACCTGTGGTCAGCGCAGAGAATAGCGTGGTTAACATGGTGGAGCTGGCGGTACGGGCCACATGGGTTCCGTAACGCTGGGCAAAGAGAAACGCGTTCATACCGCTTGGCATACTGGCCGTCGTCACGGCAACCGCCAGGGTCAGCGGCGGCAGATCGAAAATGTAACGGCCTGAAACAAACACTGCTGCCGGCAGCACGAACAGTTTAACCATCGTCATGAACAACGTTCGACCAACAAGGTCCGTAACGGTCAGCCCCACCAGACTGGCGCCCAGCGCGAACAGGGAACAGGGCACGGCAGCGTCACCCAGCATGCGGATCATGCCATCGATCGGTCCAGGAATAGTCAGGCCGGTGGCACCAAAAGCCAAGCCCGACAGAATGGCAACGATCACGGGGTTCTTGACCAGGGCCGCCATGGTCTGACCCGCGATGCGCAGGGCCCCACCACCCTTGCCTGCCCTGGACGCCTCCGCAAGGACCGTTGCGATCCCGATCAGCCACGCGGCGTGCCCCGTGACCAGCAGCAGCATCTGCTGCAACCCCGCCTGTCCAAAGGCCGCCAGCATCAAGGGAACCCCAACCAGCACCGTGTTGGAGAAACACGACCCCAGCATCAGCGTGGCAGCCCCGCCCAGCGTTTCCCGATAGACCCAACGGGCATAAAGGAAACTGGCCAGCATGATGGCAGTCAGCGCCAGATAGTAGGCCGCGATCAGGTTGATTTCATCACCATGCGGCAACCCACGCGAGGCCATCGACCGGAACAGCAGGCAGGGCAACGCCAGATAGAAGATGAAGTTGGAGAGGGATTTGGCGAAATCCGCCGGAAAAACCGGCGGCCTGCCGACCACGAAGCCGATAGCGACCAGACCGAAGACCGGCAGGATGATGTTGAGGATCGTATCCATGCCTCAACCCCGCGTCATGCGCGACAAGGCAGCGATGGCGAAAAGCGACAGGATCAGCATCAGGCCGACCACCGCCACCAGTCCACCCCAGCCCCATGCGCCCCAGATAACGCCCCCACCGGCCCCCACAAGGCTGGAACCCATATAATAAGAGAAGAGGTAGAGGGATGATGACTGCGCCTTGCCCGTGGCCGGGGCCAGCGCCCCGACCCAGCCGCTGGCGATTGAATGCGCACCGAAGAAGCCGAATGTCATCAGCCCGATACCGGGGACAATGGTGTAAAGCGTGTCCGCAAGCGTCAGGGCGACACCCACCGTCATGATCAGCACGGCCCCCACCATCACCAGTGCCCGGCCCCATCGTACCGTCAACCGGCCCACGGTGGAGGATGACCCCATGCCCAGCAGATAGGCGCTGAAAATCAGCGCCACGACCGACTGAGGTAGATCGAACGGCGGCAGCAGAAGACGGAAACCCATGTAATTGAAGATGGTGATGAAGCCACCCATCAACAGGAAGCCTTGCGCGAACAGCAGCCGCAGATCAGGCCGGCGCAGCGGGACCGCCAACGCGGTTAGCATCAATCCCGGTCGGGCCGGTCGCCGCACAAATCCAGCCGACACCGGCAATGACCGCCAGACCGCGAAAGCGGCCAGCAACCCCATCAGCCCGATCCCGATGGTCGCCGCCTGCCAGGGCAGAAAATCCACGACGACGCCGGTAACCAGGCGCCCCGCCATACCGCCCATCGCCGATCCCGCAATATAGAGACCCATGGCCCTGTCCAATGCGGACGGGTGCATTTCCTCACCCAGATAGGCCATCGCCACCGCCGGCAGCCCCGCCAGCGTCACCCCGAACAGAGCACGCGCCAGCAAAAGCCCGTGCCAGGACGGGATAATGGCGGTCAGCAGTGTCAACAGCGCGGAAACAGCCAAAGAGGCCACCATCACCGGCTTGCGCCCGAAAATATCGGCCAGGGCACCGGACAGCAGCAGCGAGACCGACAGGAAACCGGTGGCAAGGGAAAGAGCCAGCGCAGCCTCTGCCGGCGCCACACCGAACCCGTCAGCCAGCAACGGCAGCAAAGGCTGCACATGATACAGAAGGGCAAACGTGGAAAAGCCCGCCGCGAACAAGGCCAGGGACACCCTGCGAAAAGCCGGGCTGCCGGTCTGGATACCGGTCATGGCGCTGAAGGGCGGCGGGCTGGCCGTCATCACTCGTAATCGATACGGATTCGCGACGCCGCCTCATAGGCGGTTGCCCGCGCCTCATCCGTGTCGGTGCCCCGCGCCAGGGCAACACCCATGCGGCGATAGGGGCGCGTGGTCGGCTTGCCGAACAAGCGCACATCCACCGCCTGATCCGGGCGGCCCGTGAAGAGCGCGCTGGCCAGACCGGTAAAGGCAAACTCATTTGCCTCACGGTCGGCCAGGATCACGGCGCTGGCCGAGGGGCCATACAGTTCGATCGCCGGGATCGGCAGACCCAGAATGGCGCGGGCATGCAGGTCGAATTCCGACAGGTTCTGCGAGGTCAGGGTGACCATACCGGTGTCATGCGGGCGGGGGCTCAGTTCGGAGAAGATGACCTCATCCTTAGTCACAAAGAACTCCACCCCGAAAATCCCGTGCCCACCCAGGTCATTGACGACCTTGGCCGCCATGTCCTGTGCCGATTTCAGCAGGTCCGGGCGCATGCCCATCGGCTGCCAGCTTTCCTGGTAATCACCACGTTCCTGACGGTGGCCAATGGGCGGGCAAAAGACGATGCCGTCCTTGGTTCGCACGGTCAGCAGGGTGATCTCATATTCGAACGGAATGAATTCCTCGACGATCACCTTGGCCCGGTCGCCGCGCATATTGGCAACGGCATATGTCCAGGCGGTTTCAAGCGCTCCCTCCTCCCGGACCGTGCTCTGGCCCTTGCCGGACGACGACATGACCGGCTTGATCACGCAGGGCAGGCCGGTATGGGCAATGGCCGCCTTCACCTCGTCAAAGCTTTCCGCATAACGGTACTTGCTGGTCCGCAAGCCCAGGTCGACAGCGGCCAGTTCGCGGATACGGTCGCGATTCATGGTCATCTGTGTGGCGCGGGCCGACGGCACCACCGTGAACCCTTCGCTTTCCAGTTCGGCCAGCATCTCGGTACGGATGGCCTCTACCTCCGGCACGACGAAGTCCGGCTTATGCTTTTCCACGGCAGCGCGCAGCTTGTCGCCGTCCAGCATGGGGAAAACCTCCCGCCCGTCGGCCACCTGCATGGCCGGCGCATTGTCATAGGCATCACACGCGATGACCTGCGCGCCTAGGCGCTTGGCGGAAATGACAAACTCGCGCCCCAACTCACCCGAGCCGAGCAGAAGGATCTTCGCCGTGAAAGGCATGGCCCACCCTTATGTCTTCCGGGCTGCCCGTCCAAAGGCGCCCCCATGGACAATGACCCTAGGGCGAAGGGTGCGGTCGCGCAACGGGGGCCGGGCGCGCGGGTGGCATGCCAAGGGCGTCATGCCTTGCCATCACGCAGGCCGCGGCAGATCGCTGCCGTATCCTCGTCCAGCGGAAAGCAGCATTCGATGCGTAGTTCGTCCAGCGTCACGTCATAAGGCGTCGCAAAGCTGGTGATGGTGGAGAAGAATTGCAGAACGCGCCCGTCGGGATGGCGAAGCATGGTTGTCACCATCGGCGACGGTCCCGCCGCCAGATCCCGGAAACGCCAGCTGGCCGGCACATCGGGATAGCGCAGGCATTCATCCAGCAGCGCCTTTGCCATCCGGTCGGCCGGGTTCATCGCCACCTCCTGGTAGAGATGACGCAGCAGATCGCCTGCAATTTCATGCCAGTTGGCCACGGCATCGCGGAACGGGCCGGGGCTGAAAATCTGCCGCATCATGTTGTCGTGCAGGGCGGGCGCACCATACGTGACACAATCATTAACCCGAGCGGCCGCCGCGTTTGCCTGGACAATATTCCAGCGCCGGTCCAGCACGAAGGCCGGATAAGGTTCCTGTTGCGCCAGAATGGCCTCAATGGCCTGTTTTATCCCCACCAGCTTCGGCGTGCCAAGGCTGGTTTCCCGGAAGATGGGGGCGAAGCCGCCCGCCACCAGCAAGCCATTACGTTCGCGTAGCGGCATCTCCAGCGCATCCGCCAACCGCATAAGCACTTCGCGTGAGGGCTGCGCCTTTCCCGTTTCGATATAGGACAAATGCCGGGCGGAAATATCCGCATCCAGGGCCAGATCCAGCTGGCTCAACCGTCGCGCCGCCCGCCATTCGCGCAGCATGACGCCCAGGCTGGCATTGGACGGGAAGATGACGGGGTTGGAAGGCGTCTGTGGCTTGATCATGAGGAGCAGCGTAAGGGCTGAATGTGGTGCAGGACAATAACCTCCCAGGTCATATCACCATGATCGGGGGCGTCATTGAGGGCATGACCCCTACCCGGCACTGTTTGCGGCATGTCCACCCTGATCGTGAGCCCTGCCATGAACCGCCGTTCCTTCGCCTTGTCTAGCCTTGGTCTGCTAGCCGCCAGCGCCCTGCCGGCACGCCATGTCCTCGCCAGCCCCGCTACGCTGGCGGTCGAAGCCCTTGACGCCAGCGCCTTTAATGCCGCCCGCCGGTTTCTGAAAACCGGCTTCGGCGACATTGCCTATGTGGAACGGGGCCAGGGTCCTGCCGCCCTGTTCCTGCATGGATTTCCGCTGAACGGATTTCAGTGGCGCGGACAGCTCGAGCGTCTGTCACCTTGGCGCCGCTGTCTGGCCCCAGATTTCCTGGGGCTTGGTTATACCAGGGTGCGGGCTGGCCAAAGCCTGGCACCGGCGGCACAAGCCGACATGTTGGCCGCTTTCCTGGACGGGTTGGGCGAACGCTATGTCGATATCGTCGCCAATGACAGCGGCGTGGCCGTGGCTCAGCTATTCCTGGTGAAGTATCCGGATCGGGTACGCAGCCTGTTGCTGACCAATGGCGATACCGAAATCGATTGCCCGCCACCCGCCCTGCTGCCGGTGATCGAACGGGCTAAGGCTGGCGCTTTTGCCCGCGAATGGCTGGCCCCGGATCTGGCCGATCATGACCGCGCCCGGTCCAAGATCGGCCTGGGTGGCCAGACCTTCACCTATCCCGAACGGATTGAGGATGCCACCATCGACATGTATCTGGCCCCGTTGGTCGCCAATCAGAACCTGACCAATGGCTACGCCCTGGCCCTGGAAGCGAATTCTCTGGCCGGGACCGAGGCTGTATTGCGCCAGAAAGGGCAGCCAGTCCGCATCATCTGGGGCACCGCCGACCCCATCTTCACACCCAAGGCACCCGCCTATCTGAACGCCCTGTTCCCCAACGCCATGGGTGTGAGGGAGGTCCCCGGCGGCATGCTATTCTTCCCGGAGGAGTTTCCCGACCTGATCGCTGAACAGGCCAAACGTTTGTGGGGCATTGCCTGACATCGTCTTTAGCTAGCTGAAACACCTGATAAAGCCCGTGCGGCCCAGTTGGTCCGCGCGGGCTTTATTCTATCCCCCGATTTTTCTGCATGGCTGCCGGGGGCATCCAAGCCTTGCTTATAGTAAGCATGCTTATATTATGTATGCCTATGAGCAACCTCGATCCCAATCCCACCTTCGGTGCGTCTCTGGCGGACACAGCCCGGCTGTTGCGCAAGCGCTTTGACCAGCGGCTGCGCTTCACGGGCAGCACGCGCGCCCAGTGGCACGCCATATTCAAAATCTCCAAACAGGAGGGAATGAAGCAGGCGGAACTGGCCGAAGCGCTGGATGTGGAGCCGATCACCCTCACCCGCCTTCTGGACCGGATGGAGGAAGGCGGCTGGGTACAGCGTCAGCCCGACCCGACCGACCGCCGTGCCCGGCTGCTGTTCCTGACCGATAAGGCGCGGGAGGCGCTGGCCCCCATGCGGCTGGTGGTTGAGGAGATTTATGAGGAAGCGCTGGCCGGCCTGGACAAGGCGGAGCGCGAACAACTGATGCATCTGCTGTCGCGGGTGCGGACCAACCTTTCCAAAGGTGAAGATCATGATTGACACGGCGAAGCGCCCCCTGCCCACCTGGCGCCGACTGGCGCTGGGCCTGGCCCTGCCGGTCGTGCTGGCGGGTACGGGTGCCTATGTCTGGGCCACTGGTGGCCGCTATGTCAGCACGGACAATGCCTATGTGAAGCAGGACAAGGTAGCCGTGGCACCGGAGGTGCAGGGTCTGGTCACTGCCGTGCATGTGGCCGAAAGCATGCCGGTGAAGCGCGGCGACGTGCTGTTCGAGATTGACGCCCAGCCCTACCGCATCGCCCTGGCCCAGTCCGAGGCTGCCATCGCAACGGCCCGGCTGAATGTTGAGCGCATGCGCGCCGACCTGTCGCAGAAGCGGGCCGAACTGGCGGAGGCCGAACAGGAACTGGAGTTCCGGCAGCGCGACCATGACCGGCAGGCCAGCCTCGCCCGCAACGGCTATGCCGCGCAAGCCAAGCTGGACGAGACGCGTAATCAGCTGCGCGCCGCCGAACAGGGTGTGGCCAAGGCACGACAGGGTGTAGCCGCTGCCCTGGCCGATCTGGGCGGTGACCCCGCCATCGCCACCGACAGCCATCCGACCGTAATGCAGGCCCTGGCCGCCCGCGACCGGGCCGCCCTGGATCTGGAGCGCACTGTGGTCCACGCACCCGCCGACGGCATCGCGAGCCAGACGGATCGGCTGCGTGTGGGACAGTTCGCCCTGCCCGGCATGTCGATGTTGAGCGTGGTGGAAACCCAGGCCACCTATGTGGAAGCCAACGTCAAGGAAACCGACCTGACCAACATGAAGGCGGGTCAGACAGCGACCATTGAACTGGATGCCTATCCGGGCCGAACCCTGACGGCCAAGGTCGTCAGCATCGGTGCTGGTACGGGATCGGAATTCTCCGTCCTGCCCGCACAGAACGCGACGGGCAACTGGGTGAAGGTGGTGCAGCGCGTACCCGTTCGTCTGCAACTGGCAGAGGGACAGTCGGTGCCGCTCCGTGCCGGCCTGTCCGCCAATGTCGATATCGATACCGGCCATAGCCGCGGCCTGCCAGGCTTTGCCACCGCACAGGCGGCGGCCCGGTAACGCGGGAGATCCGCCATGACCGACAAAGCCGATCTTAAAAAAGGCCCCCTGACTGTCGCCATTATGATGGCGACAATCATGCAGGTGCTGGACACCACCATCGCCAATGTCGCCCTGCCCAGTATGCAGGGCAGCCTGGGGGCGGCACAGGACAGCATCACCTGGGTGCTGACCTCCTATATCGTCGCTTCCGCCATCATGACGCCGATGACCGGATGGCTGACCGACCGGATCGGGCTGAAGCAGTTGTTCCTGATATCCGTGGTCGGCTTTACGGCAGCGTCCATGCTGTGCGGCACTGCCGGCAGCCTAACGGAAATGGTTGTCTGGCGGCTGTTGCAGGGTATATTCGGTGCTGCCCTTGTGCCCCTGTCACAGACGGTGCTGCTGAACATCAACCCGCCCGACCGGCATGGCCAAGCCATGGCCATGTGGGGGGCGGGCGTCATGGTCGGCCCCGTCATTGGCCCCACCCTGGGTGGCTGGCTGACCGAAAGCCTGAACTGGCGCTGGGTTTTCTACATCAACGTGCCCATCGGCATCATGGCCTTCCTGGGCATCTTGGCTTGGCTGCCCAAGGCACCCACGCGGCAGCGCGGGTTTGATTTCATTGGTTTCGCACTGCTGTCCATAGGTGTGGGTACGTTGCAGCTGATGCTGGACCGGGGCGAACAGCTGGACTGGTTCGCCTCTCCCGAAATCTGGGTGGAACTGGGTGTGGCGGTATCCGCCTTCTGGGGCTTCGGTGTGCATATGATGACGGCGGAAAAGCCGTTTCTGCCGCCACATCTGCTGCGCGACCGCAACCTGCTGCTGGGGCTGGTCTTCATCTTCATCATTGGTATCGTCGTCCTGGCCGCTATGGCCCTGCTGCCGCCAATGCTGCAACGGTTGATGGGCTATCCAACCATCACCACGGGCATGGTGATGGCGCCGCGTGGCGTGGGCGTGATGATCTCCATGTTGATGGTCGGACGACTGATGCGTGTGGTGGACCCGCGCCTGCTGATCCTGACGGGACTTTGCGTCACCGGCTGGTCACTGCATATGATGACGGGTTTCACCATCGTCATGGATTCCGGCCCCATAATCCTTTCCGGTGTGATCCAGGGTTTGGGGATCGGCATGGTGTTCGTACCGCTATCAACTATGGCTTTTGCGACCCTGGCCCCCGCCGACCGGCCGGATGCCGCCGGCCTGTTCAGTCTGGTGCGTAACATGGGCAACAGTCTGGGCGTTTCGGTCGTGACGGCGGCGCTGGCGCATTTCACCCAGGTCAACCATGCCGAACTGTCCGCCCATATCAGCCCCTTCAACACCAATATTGACGGTCCTATCAGCATGGTGGGACAGGCCGCTCCGGAAGTGCTGGCCGCTGCTGACTTGGTGGTAAACCGGCAGGCCGCGATGATCGCCTATCTCAATGATTTCCATATGATGATGCTGGTGACGCTGACGGCAATTCCGCTATTGCTGCTGCTGCGCAAGCCGAAGGCGACCGCCGCAGTGGACAAGAATGCCGCCGTGATGGAATGACCGCATCGCGCCGGCTGCACTTTTCATTCGCATGGAGGTTGCATTACTGTGGTCGCATCTGAAGAGGTGACGGTATGAGCGACGCGATCCGGCAAATCAGGGCACGCGCCCGCCGCAAGGCGGCGGGGCTGGTGCGGCTTGAATTCTGGGTGCCGGCCACACGCCGGGACGATGTACGGGCCGCCGTAGCGGCTGTCCTGGCCGATGAACAGGCCGACAACGTAACGCCGATGGCGGAGGTGCCGGACGCTACGACCGGTAGTGCCGACAATGTCCCGGTTGTTCAGCGGCGTCAGCGGCTGATGACCGATATTGACGGTCTGCTGGACTGATTAGCGGCGCGCCGGCCCAGGTGCCGTCAGCGGCAGCTGCGACGATTGAAGCGAGGTTGACAATCCTAGATCGCGCAGCATCACCGCCAGTGTTCCATCCGACGCCAATGACTGGATGGCAAGGTTCATTTCGGGCACGGTTACTGGACTGGCGGGGCTGACCAGACACACGCGGTCACGCGCGGCAACCGGGATGAAATCAGGTCTTGCGACCCTTGCCAGAGCCTCGTCACGCGACAACGCCAGACGCCATGTCGCCAGCGGCAGGATAACCGCATCCAGACGCCCGCCCTGCAGCTTGCGCAGATTACCGTCGGCATTGCGCGCATCAATGCGCTCCGCCTTCCCGCTGCTGAACAACGCTTCGACAGCGGTCGGATAGAGAAAGCCCAGGACCGCGCCCACCCGCGCACCTTGCAACGTCTCCAACGTTGCCGGACCGCGCAATCCGGCAGACAGCAGCACGATGTCGTGATCGGTGAAGAATGACTGGGTGAAGCGGTCGGGCGCGAAGGCGGGATAATACGGCTGCGCCGCCAGACAATAGGCATCGACGCTGCCGGTAGAGATTTCAGCAGCGATACGGTTGCGCGGCACAAACCGGAACGCGGCATCCAGACCCAGCCGTGAGGCCAGCGCCCGGCCAAACTCCAGTGCGAACCCGCCCTTCAACTGCCCATTTTCGACAATGGCGAACGGTGCCTCGTTATGGTCGCCAAAGGCAAATGTCAGGGGACGGGCCATGGCGGGGGTGGATATCATGATAACGGCCAGAAGGGCCGCCAATCGCCACCACATTCCGCTTAAACGACCGGTCATCCCGGTTCCCCCTTACCCCACGGGATATGTTCCGTTCACATATCGCAGGTTTAAGGATTTTTTAATAAATTTTTTGTGGTTAATGCGAAATAATGCAACCGTGAAACAAAAGGTCACATGCCGGACTGGGCATGTGACCTGACCCTGCTTAGGGGCCAATCAAAGCCTAGACTTGTTCGACGAGGACAGCTTGTCCAGCCATCCCATCAGAACCGCCGAGACCACAAAGGTCAGGTGAATAATGACCAGCCACATCAGCTTGTCATTCGTCACCTTGTCGGCATCCATGAAGCTTTTCAGCAAATGGATGGAGGAGATCGCGACGATGGAGGCTGCAACTTTCACCTTCAACGTGCCGCTGTCCAGCTTACCCAGCCAGGACAGCTTCTCGTCATCCTCGCCCAATTCAATGCGGGACACGAAATTCTCATACCCGCTGATCATCACCATGATGACGAGGCTGCCCACCAGCACCAGATCGACGAGCGTGAGTGCGGCCAAGATCAGGTCAGCCTCGGTTTCGCCGTAGAGCGCGTAACCGAACAGATCCACCAATTCCACGCCAAACCTCACCGTAAAGGCGATGAGCACAAGGGCGAGGCATAGATACATCGGCACCAACAGCCAACGGCACGCATAAAGGGTGCGCTCAATGTAGCGTTCGATCACGGGGCTTCCTCCATCGGGTCGGGCGTGGGCAGCAGATGCCCCAGCGCCCGACACCTGTCAACCGCATCCGCGATGCACAAATTTTACGCACCGCAATCGGGCAACTTGCCCGTAACCGCGCCATGTGCCGACGGGCATCCCCAGCAATTCAGAGATTTTCTGTCTGGCACGGACTTTGCTGCTGTGCAGCGTATTAAAGGTGGCTAGGGTTCCGGTCGTGGATAACACGGTGTCTGGTCCGAGAGCTGCCGCCAGACACCACCCACCGGTGCCGTCTGGTACACGGCGGGACAAAAGCCCGGGAGATCGAGGTGGGTTGGCGCCCCCTTCCGGTCTCCGCCAACCCCAAAACCGGTTTGGAACGACAGGGGTTGGATGATGAAGACGCGCCGCTTCCTTGGAAAATTGACCGCCGGCCTGGTTGCCGCCTCGCTGCTCTCCCTTCCCGCCTATGCGGCGCCGAAGAAGGACTTCAAGCTGGCCTGGTCCATCTATGTCGGCTGGATGCCGTGGCAGTATGCCGCCGAGCAGGGCATCGTGAAGAAATGGGCCGACAAGTACGGCATCAAGATCGAGGTGGTGCAGTTCAACGATTATGTTGAAAGCATCAACCAGTACACTGCTGGCGCCTTTGACGCTGTTACCGTCACCAACATGGACGCCTTGTCCATCCCCGCCGCCGGTGGTGTCGACACCACCGCCGTCATCGTTGGTGACTTCTCCAACGGCAATGATGCGGTCATCCTGAAGGGCAAGGACAAGCTATCCGACATCAAGGGCCAGAAGGTCAATCTGGTGGAATATTCGGTCAGCCATTATCTGCTGACCCGCGCGCTGGAAAGCGTGAAGCTGACGGAAAAGAAGGATGTCAGCGTCGTTTCCACCTCCGACGCCGACATGGTTGCCGCCTGGTCCACGGCGGACGTGACAGCGGTGGTCACCTGGAACCCGCTGGTCGCCGAAATCCTGGCCACGCCGGGCGCCAAGAAGGTGTTCGACAGCAGCCAGATCCCCGGCGAGATCATCGACCTGACCGTCGCGAACACCGACGTGCTGAAGGACAATCCGGCCTTCGGCAAGGCGCTGGCAGGCATCTGGTACGAAACCATGGCCCTGATGTCCGCCGACACGCCTGCCGGTGTTGCTGCTCGCACCGCCATGGGTAAGGCGTCGGGCACCGACCTGGCCGGGTATGAGGCGCAGTTGAAGGCCACCCGCATGTTCTACAAGCCCGCGGACGCGCTGGCTTTCGTGCGCGGGGCCGAACCGAAGGTCACCATGCAGAAGGTCGCAGGCTTCCTGTTCGACCACGGCCTGCTGGGCAATGGCGCGCCGTCGGCGGAAGCCGTGGGGATCGAGTTCCCGGGCGGTGTCACCTACGGAAACGCCAAGTTCGTGAAGCTCCGTTTCACCGACACCTACATGGCGGCGGTAGCGGACGGGAAGCTGTAAGCAGCACCGTAGGTCAGGTGCAGCCAAAGGCGCGCCCTGACAGATAAGGTTTCCAGTCCATTACCGTCAGGGCGAGGCTTTCGCCTCGACCTGACCTACGGTTCCTCCTGCTCTCGTGTGTGACCCTATGCGTCTGATCAACCGACGTCCCGACCGCACAAGCTGGCTACTGCTGGCGGCCCTGCCCTTTGTGGCGGTGCTGGTGGCCTATGCAATGGGGTCGGCGGTGCGGCTGGCGGAAAACCCGGCGGACAAGTTGCTGCCGGGTCTGACCGCCTTTGCCGATGCCATCGACCGCATGGCCTTTACCGCCGACAAGCGCACAGGCGACGTCCTGCTGTGGCTGGATACCGGCGCCTCGCTGGCCCGGCTGGCGGTGGGTATCGCCATTGCGGCGGCGGGCGGCTTGCTGGTCGGGCTGTCGGCGGGTCTGCTGCCCTATGTCCGGGCTACGCTTGCACCCTTCGTCACGGTGGTGTCGATGGTGCCGCCGCTGGCTGTTCTGCCCATCCTTTTCATCATGGTGGGGCTGGGGGAGGCATCCAAGATCACGCTGATCGTGGTGGGTGTGCTGCCCTGCCTGATCCGCGATCTGATGTTGAAGATCGACGATCTGCCACGACAGCAATTGATCAAGGCACAGACCCTGGGGGCCAATAGCTGGACCATCGCAATCCGGGTGGTGCTGCCGCAAATCCTGCCCCGCCTGATCGACAGCATCCGCCTGAACCTCGGTCCCGCCTGGCTATTCCTGATTTCGGCAGAGGCGATTGCCAGTGAAAGCGGCCTTGGCTATCGCATCTTCCTGGTTCGCCGCTATCTGGCCATGGATGTTATCCTGCCCTATGTCGCCTGGATCACGTTGCTGTGCTTCCTGATGGATCTGGGCTTGCGGGTGCTGCAACGCCGCGCCTTCCCCTGGTTTGAGGACGCGAGGGCCGGGGCATGACACAGATTTCCGTTCGCAATGTCTGGAAGGAATATGGGGAGCAGGTGGTCCTGGAACAGATCAACCTGGAGATCGCCCCGCGTTCCTTTGTGGCCCTGGTCGGCCCGTCCGGCTGTGGCAAAACCACCTTTCTGCGCATGCTGCTATCGCAGGAGGTGCCGACCAAGGGCGAAATCCTGATCGACGGCGTACCCATTTCGCCCGAACCCGGCCCTGACCGGGGGGTGGTGTTTCAGCGCTATTCCGTGTTCCCGCACCTGACCGTGCTGGGCAATGTGCTGCTGGGCGCGGAACTGAAGGGCGGCGGCGTCCTGGGCCGACTGTTCGGTGCCGCCCGCCGCCAGGCCAAGGATGACGCCGTGCGGCTGCTTGACGCGGTCGGCTTGTCCCATGCGCTGGACAAATACCCGGCCCAGCTCTCAGGCGGCATGCAGCAGCGGCTGGCCCTGGCTCAGGCCTTGATTGCCAAGCCCAAGGTGCTGCTGCTCGATGAACCGTTCGGCGCGCTGGACCCCGGTATCCGGGGGGATGTGCATAAGCTGATGCGCAAGCTCTGGCACGAGCATCCGATGACCGTGGTCATGGTCACCCATGATCTGTCCGAGGCCTTCCACCTGGGCACCCGAGTCATCGCTTTTGATCGCCGCCGCAACCTGCCGGAAGAACGGCTGCGCTATGGCGCCAGTATTACCAACGATATTGAGGTCTGGCCCCGTCGGGTGGCGGGCAATCCAGGCTTCGGTAAAGACCCCAATCCGCCCCGCCGGGACGACCCGGCCGCTGTCGACGGGCAACCGGACCGGGACGACCCGGCCGACGCCGCGTGAGGGAGGGAGCCACCATGCCCCGCCAGACCCCAGAACAGATTGCCACCAACCGTGCCCGTTACCTGGAACTGAAGGCAGCCGCGTCGGGACGCGCCCCCCTGGTCCTGCCCCCGCCCACCCCGCGCGACGCCGCCCCGCCCAGCGCCGATACTGTAACCCTGTCGGAAACGCTGCCCGGCGGCTGGTACTGGACTGGCATCATCCGGCGGGGCCAAGTGCTGCGCATCGCCAACCCCGCGGGAACGCCCGGCGTGTCGCTGCTGGCCTGGAATTTGGCCGACACGTCGGAACGGTACAACCATGCCGACACGATCAAGATTCAGTGGACGGCGGAACTGCGTAAGGGCCGGGTCCTGTTCTCCGACATGGGCCGGGTGCTGCTGTCGATTGTGGAGGATAGCAGCGGCAGGCACGACACGGTCGTGGGTGGTTCCACCCCGGCGTCCGTTGCCCGCACCTATGGCGCTGACAGCGGCGTGCGCAATGCGCGCGAAAATTTCATCCTGGCGGTCGGCAAACATGGCCTGAGCCAGCGCGATATTCCGCCCTGCATCACCTTCTTCGCCCCCGTCACCGTCACGGCGGAGGGCCGGTTCAGCTTTGATGCCGCTGGCGTCACGCCGGGTGATTTCGTGTCGCTGCGGGCGGAGATGGATTTGATCCTGGCCATTTCCAACACGCCCCACCCGCTGGCCCCCGCCGTGTCCCCGGTGCCCGTGGAACTGACCATCCACAGCGCACCCGCCGCCGGTCCCGACGATTTGTGCCGGACTGCCACGGCAGAGGCCGCGCGCGGGTTCGTCAACACCGACGCCTATCTGTCGGCCTGATCGGGGGAGGGAAATATCATGACCAACAGCACATTCACCCCCGTCCTGTCCAACCGCGACAGCGCCACCGCCATCCAGGATGAGATGATCCAGGCGGAACATCCCTGGTCCGGCATCGTGCGCAAGGGTCAGGTCTTCCGCATCATCGACAGTGAGGGCTGTCAGGCCGTCGACACCCTGTTCTATAGTCTGGCCGATCACACCGAACGCTACAGCGCTCAGGATACCGTGCTGGCCCAGGGCACGCCCTATATCGGGCCGGGATCGGTGCTCTATTCCAACCGGGGCAACCCGTTGGCGACCGTCATTGCCGATACCAGCGGCAGCCATGACACGTCCGCCGGGGCCTGTTCTTGCGAAAGCAATACAGTACGCTTTGGGCATCAGACCAAATACATGCACGCCTGTCGGGAAAATTTCCTGATTGCCGTATCGCGTCATGGCATGGGCAAGCGCGATATCGTGCCCAACATCAATTTCTTCATGAATGTGCCCATCGACCCCGACGGCACGCTGGCCATCGCCGATGGTGTGTCATCGGGTGGGGATTATGTGGAGATGGTCGCGCATCAGGATCTGCTCTGCGTCATTTCCAACTGTCCCCAGGTGAATAATCCCTGCAACGCCTTCGACCCCACACCCATTCGGGTGCTGGTCTGGGCTGACTGACGGCAATCGGGGGCACATCAATGTTCACCAAGGTCCTGATCGCCAATCGTGGCGAGATTTGCGCGCGGGTGGTCAAAACCCTGCGGCGCATGGGTATCGCGTCGGTCGCCGTCTATTCCGACGCTGACCGTTTCACCCTGCCCGTGCTGTCGGCGGATGAGGCGGTGCATATCGGCCCGTCTCCGGCCAAGCAGTCCTATCTGGATATCGACGCCGTCATCGCCGCCTGCAAGGCAACAGGGGCACAGGCGGTTCATCCCGGCTATGGCTTCCTGTCGGAAAATGCCGGGTTTGTGGAACGGCTGAACGCAGCGGGCATCACCTTCATCGGCCCGCGTGTGGAGCATCTTCAGGGCTTCGGCCTGAAACACACAGCACGCGCCCTGGCCAAGGCGGCGGGTGTGCCCCTGCTGCCCGGCACCGACATTCTGGAAGATGCGGAGGCAGCGCAGGCCGCCGCGGCCGAGATCGGCTTCCCCGTTATGCTGAAAAGTACCGCGGGCGGCGGTGGCATCGGCATGCAGCTTTGCCACAGCGCCGACGAACTGGCGGCCAAGTTCGCGGCTGTTCAGCGCATGGCCACCAGCAGCTTTGGCGACGCGCGCGTCTATCTGGAACGGTTCGTGGCCGAGGCGCGGCATGTCGAGGTGCAGATTTTCGGCGATGGCAAGGGCGGGGTCGTGGCGCTCGGCGAACGCGACTGTTCGCTGCAGCGCCGCAATCAGAAGGTGGTGGAGGAAACCCCCGCCCCCGGCCTACCCGACGCGGTGCGCCTGCACCTGCGCGATGCCGCCATCGCCCTGGGTCAGTCGGTGAAATATGCCTCTGCCGGCACGGTGGAGTTCATCTATGATGTGGCCCGCGCCCAGGTCTATTTTCTGGAGGTGAATACGCGGCTGCAGGTCGAACATCCGGCGACAGAGGCTGTGTTCGGCGTCGATCTGGTGGAATGGATGGTGCGGCAGGCCGCCGGTGATTTCACCCTGCCCCCCCAGGAAAGCCTGATCCCGCAGGGGGCCGCGATTGAGGTCCGGCTTTACGCCGAAAACGCGGCGGCGGACTTCCGCCCCTCCACGGGCCTGTTGACCGAGGTGACCTTTCCCACCGACATCCGCGTCGATGGCTGGGTCGCCACCGGCACCGAGGTCACCGCGAATTACGATCCAATGCTGGCCAAGCTGATCGTGCATGCCGACAGCCGCGATGCCGCCATCGACAAGCTGTCCACCGCACTCTCCGCCAGCCGCGTGGCGGGCATTGAAACCAACCTTTCCTACCTGTCCGCCATCATCGGGTCGGACATTTTCCGACAGGGTAAAGTCGCCACCTCCGTCCTGAAGGATTTCGCCTTCACCCCGGCCACGGTGGAGGTGCTGTCGCCGGGTGCCCAGACCTCGGTTCAGGATTGGCCGGGGCGGTTGGGCTATTGGGATGTCGGTGTGCCGCCATCGGGACCGATGGATGACAAATCCTTCCGTCTGGCCAACCGGTTGTTGGGCAATGCCGAGGGGACAGCGGCGCTGGAATGCACGCTGACCGGGCCGAGCTTGCGTTTCAACGCCGATGCCACCATCGCCCTGACCGGGGCCGTGATGGCCGCCACCCTGGACGGCGCCCCTGTGTCCCATGGCACCCCAGTCGCCATCAAGGCCGGGCAAACCCTGGCGCTCGGCCGTATTCAGGGGGCCGGGCAGCGCACTTATCTGGCAGTCGCCGGTGGCTTTGATGCGCCCACATATCTGGGATCAAAGGCCACCTTCGCCCTGGGCCGGTTTGGCGGCCATGCCACGGGCTGCCTGAAGGCGGGTGACACGCTGGCGCTGGCCGGGATGCCGGTGGGTCCGGCGGAAATGCCCGCCCTGCCCGTGCTCTCCAATGACTGGTACTTGTCCGTGCATTATGGACCGCACGGCGCACCCGATTTTTTCCAGGAAGACGACATCGCCGACCTGTTCGCCGCGACCTATGAGGTGCATTTCAATTCCGCCCGCACCGGTGTGCGCCTGATCGGCCCCCGCCCGAAATGGGCACGGGCCGATGGCGGAGAGGCGGGGCTGCACCCGTCCAACATCCATGACAATGCCTATGCCATTGGTGCCGTCGATTTCACCGGCGACATGCCGATCATCTTAGGCCCCGATGGGCCCAGCCTGGGCGGCTTTGTCTGCCCCGTGGTCGTGGCCAAGGATGATCTATGGAAGGTCGGGCAGTTGCGACCCGGCGACAAGGTGCGGTTCGTGCCTGTCGCGGTAACACCGCCCAGCGCGCCCGCCATCATCACCCACGCCACGCTGCCCTCCCCCATCCTGTCGCGCATCGACGGGCCGGTGCCGGTCGTCTACCGCCGGGCAGGGGATGATTATCTGCTGGTGGAATATGGACCGATGGCGCTGGATCTGGGCCTGCGGCTGCGCGTGCATCTGCTGGTTACGGCGCTCCGCGCCCGCGCCCTGCCCGGCATCATCGATCTGACGCCCGGCATACGCTCTCTACAGGTTCATTACGATAGTGGAACGCTGAAGTTACCCACGCTGTTGAGTGTTCTGGCGGAGATCGAGGCCGGCCTGGGCAGCATTGAACAGGCCAAAGTGCCCAGCCGCATCGTGCATCTGCCCCTGTCCTGGAACGACCCCCAGGTCCGGCTGGCAATGACAAAATATCAGGAACTGGTGCGGGCCGACGCCCCCTGGTGCCCGGACAATATCGAGTTCATCCGCCGTATCAACGGCTTGGACAGCCAGGAAGATGTGAAGCGCGTCGTCTTTGACGCCTCCTACCTTGTCTATGGGTTGGGCGACGTCTATCTAGGGGCACCCGTTGCCACCCCGCTGGACCCGCGCCACCGGCTGGTGACGACCAAATACAATCCCGCACGCACCTGGACACCGGAGAATGCCGTCGGCATCGGCGGGGCCTATATGTGCATCTATGGCATGGAGGGGCCGGGCGGATACCAACTGTTTGGCCGCACCATCCAGGTGTGGAATTCCTGGCGCAGCACGCCGCCGTTCCAGCGGGGCAGCCCCTGGCTGCTGCGCTTCTTTGACCAAATTCGTTTCTTTCCCGTAACGGAACAGGAATTGGCGGAGGCGCGCGAGGCCTTCCCCCATGGCCGTTACCCCGTGCGGATTGAGGAAACCACCCTGGATTATGCCGACCATCTGCGTTTCCAGGCCGACAATGCCAACAGCATCGACGCCTTCAAAACCCGCCAGCAGGCGGCGTTTGAGGCCGAGCGGGAGGATTGGAAATCCCGGGGTCTGGACAGTTTCGTCAGCGATGATGGCGGCCCAACAGCCGACGCCACCGCCCTTCCCGACGGTTGTTCCGGTATCGAAACTGGTGTGACGGGCAATGTCTGGAAGGTGATGGTGGAGCCGGGCCAGGTAGTGGCCGCCGGTGACACCATCCTGATCCTGGAAAGCATGAAGATGGAGATGGAGGTCAAGGCCGCGACGGCGGGCCGGATACGGGAAGTAACCGTCAAGCCGGGCCGCACCGTCAATGCCGGTCAGACCGTCGCCATTCTGGAGGATATTGCCTGATGTTGCCCGAGAAACTGACCATCCAGGCCCTGACTGACCTGTATCGCACCGGCAAGGCCAGCCCTGTAACGGTGATCGAGGCGGTATTGGAACGGCTTTCCGCCAACCCCGACGCCGCTGCCTGGATCAGCACGGTTCCCGCGGAGCAGTTGCGGGCCGAAGCAGCGGCCCTGGCCGCCGCCGGCTATGATCCGTGCAAGCCACTCTGGGGCATCCCCTTTGCGGCCAAGGACAATATCGACACTGCCGGCATTCCCACCACGGCCGCGTGCCCGGCCTTTGCCTTTACGCCCGCCACCGACAGCACGGTGGTGGCCAAGCTGCGAGCCGCCGGGGCCATTCTGGTGGGCAAGACCAATCTGGACCAATTCGCCACCGGCCTGAACGGCACGCGCAGCCCGTATGGGGCCCCTCGCTGTGTGTTTGATACGGACTATATTTCTGGCGGGTCCAGTTCCGGGTCGGCGGTGGTGGTGGCGCGGGGACAGGTGGCCTTTGCACTGGGCACCGACACGGCGGGGTCGGGCCGGGTTCCGGCTTCCTTCAACGATCTGGTGGGGATCAAGCCTAGCAAGGGCCTGCTCTCCACCAGCGGCCTGGTGCCCGCCTGCCGTTCGCAGGATTGCATCACGGTCCTGGCCCATGACGTGGCCGATGGTGATCTGGTTCGCCGCGTAGCGGAAGGGTTCGATGCCGCCGATCCGTTCTCCCGCGCGCCCCAGGCCCGGCCCCTACGCCTGTCCGGCTTCCGCTTTGGCGTCCTCACGGGGGCGGAGAAGGAATTTCTCGGCGATCACGCGGCCGAGGCGCTGTACGACGCGGCGGTGGAACGGCTGGTGTCATTGGGTGGCACGGCGGTGCCGTTTGATTACAAGCCGCTGCGCGAATGCGCCCATCTGCTCTATGGCGGCCCCTGGGTGGCCGAGCGTCTGGCCGCGATTGAGGAGTTTTTTGAAGGGCAGGCCGATGCCATGGACCCGACGGTGCGCAGCATCGTCGCCGGTGCCCAGGGCAAAACCGCGGTAGAGGCGTTTGTCGGCCAATATTCGCTCGCCTTCTATGCCCAGGAGATCGCGCGCCTATGGTGCAATGTCGATCTGCTGCTGCTGCCGACCACACCCACGATCTACACGGTCGCCGACATGCTGGCCGATCCGATACGGCTGAACAGCAATCTGGGCCGCTACACCAATTTTGTGAACCTGCTGGATTGCGCGGCGGTGGCCGTGCCCGCCGGGTTCCGCCCCAATGGCCTGCCCTTCGGCGTTACGCTGATCGGGCCTGCCTTCACCGATACCGGCTTGGCCGTGCTGGCCAGCCGCCTGCATGGCAAGGGAGAGATCATGCCGACCATACCTGACGACTGGCTGCCCATCGTGGTGGTTGGTGCCCATCTGTCCGGCATGCCGCTGAACCATGAGCTGACCAGCGTTGGCGGGGTGAAGCTGGGCGATGTCCGCACTGCCCCGGATTATCGCTTCTATACACTGGCCGGGACCGTGCCGCCCAAGCCCGGTTTGGTGCGCGAGCCGGGCTTTGCCGGGCCGGGGATCGCGGCGGAGGAATGGGCATTGCCCCCTGCTGCCTTCGGCCAATTCGTCGCCCGCATCCCCGCCCCGCTGGGTGTGGGCAAGGTGACGCTGGATGATGGCCGTCAGGTCACCTGTTTCTTGTGCGAAAGCCACGCCCTGGCCGGTGCCACCGACATCACCCCATTCGGCGGCTGGCGGGCCTATCGCGCCAGTCTGGGATAGGCCCCTGCCAGATACCCGCAAAATCTGCGGCAATCTTGTCCGCTGTCTCTTCGCTATATCCTGTCCCCGGCACGGGCCATTCTGGCCTCAACGGCGGCATCTGACCGCTGCGTGAATGGGGACAGGAAACATGGCCAAGACAAGCGCGTGGAATGCCGCCTATATGGCGGGGCTTCTGACCGGCATCGCGGTTCTGCCCGTTTGGGCACAGGAGACGGGCCAGGACGAGACGCTGGCCCTGGAGGAGATTGTGGTGACCGCCCGGCGGTCGGCGGAACGGCTGCAGGATGCGCCGGTCGCGGTAACCGCCCTGTCAGCAGATGCGCTGGATAGGCTGGGGGCATCCGACCTGGGCGACCTGCAGGCCGCCGTGCCCAACCTCACCCTGCATGAGGGCGACGCCTCCAACGCCGTCGTCTATATCCGGGGCGTGGGGCAGATCGACAGCCTGGCCTTTGCCGATCCCGGCGTCGGCATCTATCTGGATGATGTCTATCTGGGTCGTGCCCAGGGTGCCTTCCTGGATGTGTTCGATACGGAGCGGGTGGAGGTGCTGCGCGGGCCGCAGGGCACGCTCTATGGCCGCAATACCATTGGCGGCGCTGTAAAATTCGTCTCCAAACAGCCCGATGACCGCACCGCCGCCAGTGTCGAGGCCACAATCGGCGATTATGACCGCCGCGACGTGAAGGCCTCCGTCCGCGGTCCCTTAATCCCTGAAATGCTGGCCGGCAGTGCCGCCATCGCCTACCTGTCGCGCGATGGCTATGCCAAAAATTCAGTGGGTGGCAAGGATGATGGCGATCAGGAGACCTTTGCCTGGCGTCTGGGCCTGAAGGCCACGCCCAATGACCGGCTGACCATCAGCCTGTCTGCGGATGGTTCCGATGACCGCCCCGACACCTCGCGCACCCCGGCCCGCGCCACCGCCGTTTTCACTACCCCGCCCAATGCTGATCCGTTCAAGGTCGATGCCGATTTCAACGGGTTGAACAAGCTGTCGGTGCGCGGTGTCGCCGCCCATATCGACTGGGACGCCAGCGATGCTGTCAGCCTGAAATCCATCACAGCCTACCGGACCATGGATTACGAGACGCATCTGGACCTGGATGCCACGGCTGCCGCCATTTTCGGCGTCTTCGTGGATGAGGCGCAGAATCAGTTCAGCCAGGAATTCCAGGCCAGTGTGCGGACGGACCGGTTCGACGGCGTTTTCGGCCTCTATTACTTCCGCGAACATGACGAGACCGAAAGCGGTCTTGCCGGCCCTGTCATCAGCCTCGTCACCAACTCCCTGAACGATCAGACCAACCGCTCCTATGCCGCCTATGGCCAGGGCAGCTATCACGTCTCCAACGCCCTGTCGCTGACCGCCGGCCTTCGGTATACGTATGAGAAGAAGGATTTCGACCGTATCCAGGAATTCTTCGCGGCGACATCCCCCATTCCACCGGCATTGGGCACTGGCCTGCGGATCACGGATGTGAAGACGGGCGATAACTGGTCCTCGCTGTCGCCCAAGCTGGGCCTGGATTACAAGATCAATGACGATGTCATGGCCTATGCCAGTGCGGCGCGCGGGTTCAAGAGCGGCGGCTTCGATGGTCGTTCCAACAATCCGGCCCAGGCCGTGGCGTATGATCCGGAGACCATGTGGTCCTATGAGCTCGGCTTGAAGTCCAGCCTGCTCGACCGCCGCATGACCTTGAATCTGGCCGGCTTCTACAACGACTACAAGGATTTGCAGCTGTCCAGCTTCGTCGCCGACAGCACGGGCGGCTTCGCGGCCCTGTTCACCAATGCTGGCGCCGCCACCACAAAAGGGCTGGAGCTGGAACTGACGGCGCGGGCCACGCAGGACCTGACCCTGTCCGCCACCGCCGCCTGGCTGGATGCGCAGTATGATGAATATAAGGGGCCGGGCGGCGCTGACATTGCCCACCTGCGCACGCCCGTGAATTCCCCGGAATGGAACTTCCGCCTGGGTGCCAACTGGCAGCGGGAAGTGGGTGATGCCGGTCGGGTGATCGTCGATGGCGATCTCTCCTACCGCTCCAAGACCTATCCCACCGTCAGCAGCAGCGAAGTGCTGGCCCAGTCCGGCTACGCCCTGCTGAATGCTCAAGTAGCCTTTCAAACGGCGGATGAGCATTGGACCGCGACCTTCGGCGTCCGCAACATCGCCGACAAGAAATATGTCAGCCATGGCTTCGACCTTTCAGACAGCCTGGGTTACCAGCTCGCCTATTACGGCGCGCCGCGCACCTGGTCGCTGGGCCTGAAGTACCGCTACTGAGGGGGAGTGGCCAATCGTGACGCTGGACCCGCAGTCCCTCACCCTTCTTGAAAGCTTCCGGCAGGCTGGCGGCACCGCCATCGATGATATCGACATGGCCAGCGCCCGGCGCGATTACGACCTGCTGTTCACACAGCTGGGCGGGCCGGTGGCGGATGATGTCACCATCCGGATGGAAGGGGTGCCCCTGGTCGACCATCCCCTGCCGCTGCGGATTTACCGTCCGCAATCGGTCCGGGGGCCAGCACCGGCGCTGCTGTTCTTCCATGGCGGCGGCTGGTCCATGGGCGGCCTGCCCTGCTATGACGCCCCGCTGTCGCATCTGGCGGCGCGAAGCGGGTTCATCATCGCCAGCGTCGGCTACCGTCTGGCCCCGGAAAACCCCTTCCCCGCCCCGCTGGAAGATGCACTGAACAGCACCCGCTGGGCCCTGTCCCGGATCGGGGATCATGGCGGGGACCCAACCCGGCTGCTGATCGGCGGCGACAGTGCCGGTGGCACCTTGGCCGCTGCCGTCTGTCAACTTCTCTGCCCGACGGAGCGGCGCCCCAGGGGCCAGGTGCTGTTCTATCCCGTGCTGACCCTGGCCGATGGCGATCCACGCCTCACCTCCCGGCAGACCAACGGCAATGGTGAGTATTTCCTGTCGCGGGAGGGTATTGCCTGGGCCAAGGGCAATTACCTGACCGATCCAGGTCTGGCCTTCCTGCCGGCTGTATCCCCCCTGCTGGCGCCCGATCTGCGCGGCTTGCCGCCAGCCCTGCTGCTGACGGGTGGATATGATCCACTGCATGATGAGGCCGCACTCTACGCGTCGCGCCTGCGCGATGCCGGCGTCGCAGTAGAGCACCTGACCTACCCCGGCACGTTTCATGGATTCCTATCTTTTGGCGGCGTGCTGGATATCGCGGGACAGGCCGTTGGCGATACAGCGGAACGGATGCGCCGCATGGTACAGACTTAAATTGTAATTCACAGTCATCGCATAGCACCGGATAGTTCTACAGACTGGAAGCAAGGCAAGTTCCATTCACATGACTTTGGGGATTGAGTGATTGAGGCTGTATCGGGCACGCCAATCCGATTTGTGATCCAAGGGTCTGGGCGTCTAAATGCCCGCAACGTTTCCGGCGATCACAAATGCACAACTAACCACCCGCCCCTAGCGCCTTCCAGGCCCGGTCCAAAATTGGCGCCGCTTTCAGCCAATACCAAGTCTCTGCCTGCAGCCGATTCGGCCCCGGCAGCACACCGTTGCCGGGGGCAAATAGGTGGCTGTCGCGCGCCTGTTGCCACGCCGCAAGCAGATGGCCGCCGCCTTCCACGGGGTGCAGGTCCAGAGGTGGTTCGGTGATGCCGGAATGCAGGGCCAGGCGCGTTGCCAGCCCTGGATGCCTCCTCGCCAGCAGTGACGCGACAGCCGCGCCATAGCCCCAGCCCTCCACCTCTCCCCCTGTCCATCCACGTGTGGTCAGCAGGCCGGCGATGGCATCGGCCATGGCGGCAAGATCGCCGGGATCTGCCACCGCCTCACTGTCGCCCATGCCAGGCAGGTCGGGGGCCAGCCAGGCACCGGCGGATGGCGGGGGCAGCAGACTGCCAGCCCCGCCCAGATCATGCAGGCGCAGACAGGGCGCGCCCTGACCGCCGGCCACCCAGGCGATGCCATCCGTCACGCCCCGCGCCGTGAAGTCAGGAACCGCCGGTGCCGGTTCGACAGGCAGGTGTCCGCGCAGAAAGCCGGTGACGACATCCCAGGCGGCGGTGCGGTTGGGGGCCGTCCCCGTCGTGACACCGCACGGCAAAGGCGGCAGTTTCGACAGGTAGCGGTGCAACGGATCATCCTGTGCGGCGAACAGCAGCGCCGGAACCGTCAGGGTTGCCATGTCCGCCGCCGGGCGATAGGACAGCGCCGCCTCATACCCGGTGCGGTAGCTGTCACCGGCCCGCAGAAATTCCATGATCTGATCATGGATGCGGGTGAGGTCCGGCTTTGGCCGGGACAGCCGGGCCGAGGGGTCGCGGCGATACCAGGGGAAGAAGATGCCCTGATCGCGGATGCGGTGCCAAGCCCAGGCCAGATGCCCGCCATCCCATTGCGGATGAAAGGCAGGCAGGTAGTTGGCCAGCAGGTCCGCCCTTTCCGGCTCCTCCATCAACATAAAGCCATCGACGACAAGGCCAGAGACGCGGTGCGGGTACAGGACGGCAAAACGATTGGCGATGCAGGCACCGGTGTGGAAGCCATAGAATGCCGCGCTGGTGAGGCCCAGCGCGTCCATCAAACGGTCCACACCATCGGCAAACCGGTCAACCGTGGCCGGCCCTGGCGGCAACGGGTCGGAAAGGCCGAAACCGGGATTATCGGGCGCGATCACCGTGGCAAAAGGTGCCATCGCCTGCATCAGGGGCAGCAGTTCGGCACTGTCGCGCGGTGACTGGTGCAGGGCCAGCAGCACCGGCCCCTGCCCCGCCCGCCGGTAATGGACCAGCCGCCCGTCAACCTTGATGAAGTGCCGCGTTACCCTGGTCATCAACGCCTCCCGATCCTGGCAGGCCGGGATCATGGGATCGGGCGGAACGGTTGGTCCAGGTGGCCCCAGCCCCCTTGTCCGCAGGGCGGGCAGATGCCCTACCATCCACGTGGTGGAGATTTGGGATCGGACATGCGGCAGACGGTCGACATGAACCGTACAGTCCACCCCAACCGGATACGGTGATGCGACGCGCGGCAGGAGGGTGCAAGGATATGGACGGTTCAGGCAAACCGGAACGGGATCGCGATGCGGCCCTGCTGGCCGCCTATGACGGCCCGCCCGATTACCGTGCGGTCGGCCGCCACGGCATCTTCCCAGAGATGACGCATGACGAGATCGAGCGTTTCAACTTCCTGGCCCATATGAACCGGCATCTGGCCAGCCGCGTGCTACCCGGCGTGAAGACGGCGTTCGAGACGCGTGTGGCGCCGGGCAAGGAGTTCACAGACCGGCAGCAGGTGCGCCGCGCCCTGGCGCGCGATCCCTTTTGGCAGGTATGGTCGGCACTGCGCCGGAACACCATGGAAATGCGACAGCAGGCGGGACGCTGGGTCACCCTGCGCCAGCGGGAAGAGCTGGCGGCCCGTGCCGCGGCCCTGACTGACGGTGATCCGCGCCTGACGCTGGACCCGTCGCTGCCCCTGCCCCGCTATGTCGCGGCCATCGACCATCATTGCATGCCCGGCAGCTATCACACCGAATATAGTCCCGGCGACGTTGCCAATGCCGCCAATTATGATTGCGGGTTGTTCGCGACGACTGGTGGGATGCTGGGCCAATGGTCGGATGGTGGCGGTCAGGCGGTGACCGCCTGGGTCCGTAAAAACCTGCCGGACTTCAAGCCAAAACGTATTCTTGATCTGGGTTGCGGCCTGGGCCATAGCGTTCTGCCGCTGGCACAGAATTTTCCCGACGCGGAGGTGGTGGCCGTGGATGTCGGCGCGCCGATGCTACGTTATGGTCTGGCCCGCGCTAAAAGCCTGAATGTGGACAATATCCGCTTCGTGCAGGCCAATGTCGAAAGCCTGCCCCAGTTCGCCGATGGCAGCTTCGACTGGGTGCAGACAACCATGTTCCTGCATGAAACCAGCTACAGCTCCATGCAGCGCATCTTCAAGGAGACGCACCGTCTGCTGGCGCCGGGTGGGATCGTCCTGCATGTCGAACAGCCGCAATATTCCCCCCAGATGCCGCTGTTCGAACAGGCGATGCGCGATTGGGACGCGTTTTATAATGCAGAACCGTTCTGGACAAAGATGCATGAGGCGGACCTGGATACCTGGATGGTGCAGGCCGGCTTCGCGCGTGAAAGCCTGATCCATGGCGGGGTTACCGCCGTGGTGGACAAGACCATCTTCCCCGACGCCGCCGAAAGCGAGGGCGAGGATTATGGCCGCAAGGCGGCCTGGCACGTTGTGGGTGCCCGCAAGGAGTTTGCGTGATGTCGATCCAGAAGGCACTGGCCGAGGCGTCGGCCAAACCGAAGGGCAAACGCCCGCGTTTCCTGGAAAGCTGGGAGGCGGAACGCGCGCTGGCGGTCGCCATGTCGCTGGCCGGCGAACTGGTGGTGACCCGCCAGCGCCTGGACACGCTGGAACGGCTGCTGGCGGCCAAGGGCATCGTCAGCCGGGCAGAGATCGACAGCTTCGCCCCCAGCAAGGCGGAAGCCGCCGAGCGCGGCCTGTGGAACCAGGAGTTCCTGGCTCGCGTCCTGCGTGTGGTGCAGCAGGAGGCGGAGGCCATTTCCGCCAGCGATGACAGCAGTGAGAACATCGCCGAGGAACTGGCCCGATGAAACTGTTGCGCGCCGCCACCCTGACGGTGACTGACCCGGAAGCCAGCGCCGCGCGGTATGTGCAGTGGCTGGATTACGGCATTGTCGAGCGTGGCACCCTGCCCGCCGACCTCGCCGCCGCTTGGGGCTGTCCCGCCAGTGCCGGCCGCGCCTATCTGGTCCTGCAACCCGCCAGCGGAGCGGAGGTGTTCGTGCGCTTCTTGGCAGGCGATCCGGTCGACAGCTATCGACCGCTGCGCACCCATGGCTGGGCCGCCCTGGAAATCTGTGTGCAGGATGTCATGGCGGTAAATGAACGGATGCTACACAGCCCGTTTGAGATCATCGGCCCGCCGCGCCTCAATACCGGGCTGCCCACCATCCATCCAATGCAAGTGAAGGGCCCGGACGGGGAGATTGTCTATCTGACGCAGATCAACGGCGACCTGCCGGCCTTTGATCTACCGCGTGCCGAGAGCCTGATCGACCGGCTGTTTATCCTTGTCCTGGCCTGTTCCGATATGGAAGCCAGCATCAGATGGTTTGAAGAAACCACGGGCCTGCGCCTTGGGGAACGGATGGACATTCCCTACACGATGCTGGCTAATGCCTTCAGCCTTCCCCTGGATCAGCGGCACCGGATCGCCACCCTGGTGGATGACCGCGATATCTTCCTGGAACTGGATCAATATCCGCCAGCGGCGACACCGCGCGACCGGCATGAAGGGCAGTTGCCGCCCGGTATCGCCATCTGCACCCTGTCGCATCCCGACCTGTCGGCGGTGAAGGGCGAATGGATCACCCCGCCCGCCCGCCGCGATGGCGCAATTTATGCCGGCCGCCTGTCCGGTACAATGCGCGCACCGGATGGAAGCCTGCTGGAGCTGGTGCAGTTGCCGGCATAAACGGATTTTAATGTCCGCAGCACCCGTTCCCCATCGAACCCTTACGCGCATTTGAACTTCAATGCGGTCGATGCCGTGCGCCCGCACGGCCCATCGATGTGGGGTTTCATGACTGACATCATCCTGATCGCGCTGGCGCTGGGGCTGTTCGCCCTGGGCGTCGGCTATGCCTATGCCTGCGAGGGGTTGTAAGACGATGCTGGATTTGATCCTGGGCGTCGCCACCGCCGTCGGGCTGGCCCTCTACCTGATCCATGTGCTGTGCCGGCCCGAGCGCTATTAAGCGCCGCCGGCTTTCGGAGTTTCCGATTTGACCCTGATCGGCTGGATGCAGATCGCGCTGTTCTGCGCGGTTATCATCGCCGTCACACGGCCGCTTGGCGGCTTCATGACGCGCATCTTCGCGGGGGAACGCACCCTGCTTTCCCCCCTTCTCTCCCCCGTTGAAACGGGGCTCTACAAACTGGCCGGCGTGGACGCGCGGACGGAGCAGCATTGGCTGACATATGCCTTGTCCATGCTGCTGTTCAATCTGGCCGGTATGCTGTTCCTCTATGGCATTTTGCGCCTGCAGGACCTGCTGCCGCTGAACCCGCAGGGGCTGCCGGCGGTGGCGCCTGAACTGGCCTTCAATACCGCCATCAGTTTTGTCACCAACACCAACTGGCAATCTTATGGTGGGGAAACCACCATGAGCTACCTCAGCCAGATGGCCGGGCTGACGGTGCAGAATTTCCTGTCAGCGGCTACGGGCATCGCGCTGGCCCTGGCGCTGGTGCGCGGCTTTGCCCGGCGGTCGGCCAGGACCATCGGCAATTTCTGGGTCGATATGACCCGCGCCACGCTATACCTGCTGCTGCCCTTCAGCATCCTGGCCGCCCTGTTCTTCATCTGGCAGGGGGTCCCGCAGAATTTCGACGCCTATACTGTAGCGGCGACGGTGGAGGGAGCGCAGCAGACCATCGCCCAGGGGCCGGTAGCCAGCCAGTTGGCCATCAAGATGCTGGGCACCAATGGTGGCGGCTTCTTCAACGCCAATTCCGCCCATCCGTTTGAAAACCCGACGGCCCTGTCGAATTTCGTGCAGATGCTGCTGATCTTCGCCATTGGCGCCGGGTTGACCAACCTGTTCGGGCGCGCGGTCGGCAATGAGAAGCAGGGCTGGGCCATTCTGGCCGCCATGGGCGTGCTGTTCATCGCCGGTGTGGCCCTGGCCTATTGGGCGGAGGCCGGGGGCAACCCGCTGCTGGCCGGGTTCCATGTCGATCAGACGCTGGGCAATATGGAGGGCAAGGAGGTGCGGTTCGGGACCGCCATGTCCGCCCTGTTCGCGGTCATCACCACCGCCGCGTCCTGCGGGGCCGTCAATGCCATGCATGACAGCTTCATGCCGCTGGGCGGGATGGTGCCGATGATCAACATGGCGCTGGGAGAAATCATTGTCGGCGGCGTCGGGGCCGGGCTTTACGGCATGCTGCTGATGGCCATCATCGCCCTGTTCGTGGCCGGCCTGATGGTGGGTCGCACGCCGGAATATGTCGGCAAGAAGCTGGAAGCACGGGAGATTAAGATGACTGTGCTGACCATCCTGGCCATGCCGGCCATGATCCTGCTGTTCACTTCGGTGGCCGTAGTCATCGCACCGGGCCTTGCCGGCATTCAGGATGCGGGACCGCATGGTTTCTCCGAGGTGCTGTACGCCTACACCTCCGCCGCCGCCAATAATGGCAGCGCCTTTGCGGGGCTGACGGCAAGCAATGGCTGGTACGCGGTCACCCTTGGCATCGCCATGTTCGTGGGCCGGTTCTTCATCATCGTGCCCATGCTGGCCGCTGCCGGGTCGTTGGCGTCCAAAAAACTCGTGCCACCGTCAGCAGGCACCTTTCCCACCACCGGCCCGCTGTTTGTCGGGTTGCTGGTGACAATGATCCTGATTGTCGGCGGTCTGACCTATTTCCCTGCCCTGTCGCTGGGCCCGGTGGTGGAGCATCTGATGCTAACCGCCGCCGTGACCCCGTGAGCGACCGGAGAATGAACATGCGAAACGCAGATATCGTCACGGGCCATGGCAATAAGCGGCTGGCCCGCAGCTCCGTCTTGGACGGGGCAATCCTGTGGCCTGCGATCCGGGCCAGCTATGCCAAGCTGCACCCGGCTGTGCTGGTGCGCAATCCGGTGATGTTCCTGGTGGCTGTCGTCGCGGCGCTCAGCACCGGGTTGTTGATCCGCGACCTGGCGGTGGGCAATGACAGCACGGGCTTTTCATTGCAGATCGTGCTGTGGCTTTGGTTCACGGTGCTGTTCGCCAACTTCGCGGAGGCTGTGGCGGAGGGCCGGGGCAAGGCCCAGGCGGCCAGCCTGCGCCGCGCCAGGACGGAGGCCATGGCCCGCCGCCTGTCAGGCACGGACCTGTCGGGCGGCACCGAAACCGTACCCGCCGCCATCCTGGCTGTTGGTGACCATGTCGTTGTGACGGCGGGTGAACTGATCCCCAGCGATGGCGAGATCGTGGAGGGCATCGCCACCGTCGATGAAAGCGCCATCACGGGCGAAAGCGCACCGGTGATCCGCGAAAGCGGCGGCGACCGATCAGCGGTGACGGGCGGCACCCGTGTCCTGTCGGACCAGATCATCGTACGCATCACGGCGGCCCAGGGCTCCACCTTCCTGGACCGGATGATCGCCCTGGTCGAAGGCGCGGAACGACAGAAGACGCCGAATGAAATCGCGCTCAACCTGCTGCTGGTCGGCCTGTCGCTGATCTTTCTGCTGGCCGTTGTCTCCATTCCCGGTTTCGCGCTGTATGCGGGCGGGTCGGTGTCGGTGATCGTGCTGGTGGCCCTGTTCGTCACACTGATCCCCACCACCATCGGGGCACTTCTGTCGGCCATCGGCATTGCCGGCATGGACCGTCTGGTGCGGTTCAACGTGCTGGCAACCTCCGGCCGCGCGGTGGAGGCGGCGGGCGATGTCGATACGCTGCTGCTGGACAAGACGGGCACCATCACCCTGGGCAACCGCCACGCTACCGAATTCCTGCCCGTGCAGGGCGTAACGGAACGGGAACTGGCCGAAGCCGCCCAATTGTCCAGCCTGTCCGATGAGACGCCGGAGGGTCGGTCCATCGTTGTCCTGGCCAAGGAAAAGTATGGCCTGCGCCAGCCAGAGATCGCGCATCAGGAGGCGCGCTTCGTGCCCTTTGCCGCCCAGACGCGGATGAGCGGGGTCGACATTGCCGGTGTCGCCATCCGCAAGGGGGCCGTGGATGCCGTCCTACGGCATGTCGCGGCCCAGCGCGGCACGGGTCAGGTGAAGATGCCGGAACTGGAGGCGCTGGCCGAACGCATCGCCAAGGCGGGCGGTACGCCGCTGGCCGTGGTGCGCGGTGACCGGGTCCTGGGCATCGTGCATCTGAAGGATATCATCAAGGGCGGCATCCGCGACCGTTTCGCCGAACTGCGCCGTATGGGCATCCGTACCGTGATGATCACGGGCGACAATCCCCTGACGGCGGCGGCCATCGCGGCAGAGGCCGGGGTGGATGATTTCCTGGCCCAGGCCACGCCAGAGGACAAGTTGAACCTGATCCGCAAAGAACAGGCCGATGGACGGCTGGTTGCCATGTGCGGCGATGGCACCAACGATGCCCCGGCCCTGGCCCAGGCGGATGTCGGTGTCGCCATGAATACCGGCACCCAGGCCGCGCGTGAGGCCGGCAACATGGTGGATCTAGACAGCGATCCGACCAAGCTGATCGAGATCGTGTCCATCGGCAAACAGCTGCTGATGACGCGCGGCAGCCTGACCACCTTCTCCATCGCCAATGATGTCGCGAAATATTTCGCCATCATCCCCGCCATGTTCGCGGGCATTTATCCGGTGCTGGGCAGCTTAAACATCATGGGCCTCTCCACCCCGCAGTCGGCCATCCTGTCGGCCATCATCTTCAACGCCCTGATCATCATCGCGCTGATCCCGCTGGCACTGAAGGGCGTGGCCTACCGTGCGCGGTCGGCGGCCAGCCAACTGTCCCGCAACCTGCTGATCTATGGCATCGGCGGTCTGGTGGTGCCGTTTGCCGGCATCAAGCTGATCGACATGGCCGTCACGGCCCTGGGCCTTGTGTAAGGAGTTCCAATCATGTTGAAGGAAATGCGTCCCGCCCTGGTCTTGCTGGTGCTGTTCACCCTGATCTGCGGCCTGGGCTATCCACTGCTGATCAGCGGGATCGGTCAGTCCGTGTTTCCGCATCAGGCGGGCGGGAGTCTGATCCGCAATGAAGATGGTGCGGTCATCGGGTCCGAACTGATCGGTCAATCCTTCACAGACGACCGCTATTTCTGGCCGCGCCCGTCGGCGGCGGGCAGCAATGGCTATGATGCCGGTGCGTCCAGCGGGTCGAACCTTGGCCCCACCAGTGCCGCCCTCACGGAGCGGGTAAAGAAGGATGCCGAACGGCTGGGTGCCGATGCTGGCAACAAGGTCCCGACCGATCTTGTGACAGCATCAGGCAGCGGGCTGGACCCCCACATCACCCCCGCCGCCGCCTATTTCCAAGTGGCCCGCGTGGCCAAGGCGCGGGGCCTGGACGAGGCGGTCGTGCGGCAGATAGTCGATACCCGTATCGAACAGCCCCTGCTGGGGCTTTTGGGGGAACAGCGTGTCAATGTCCTGATGCTGAACCTGGCGCTGGACGGCAAAGGCGGGGAACGGACAGCGAGGTGAACCGGGAGCATTGTCGGGGAGGCGCGTCGCCCTTTTACCCGGACGTGGAAATGTCAGACGCATTTAGCGTATCCTGCCACAGCTTAACAGGGCGTCCGCCGGGGGCACCATGGAGCATGACGGAGCCGAGATGTCCGCCTCACACCGCTCGTTGACGATGATTGCCGCTGCGGCCTTACGCAAAGGCTATCCTCACCTGGCGCGCGTGGCCTGTACGGAGGAACTGAAGCAACAGCCCGACAGCCACGAGGCCCGGCGGCTCTTGTCCATCGTGAATGATAGAGAACGGTTGTTTCAGGCAAGCTCCCCCTTGCTCGCCTATCGCGCCAATATCAACAGCCAGAATGGCGAGGATGGTATCCTGGCCGAAATTCTGATGCGGTTGAATATCGGTACCGGCTGGTTCTGCGAATTCGGGGCCTGGGACGGCATCCATCTCAGCAACAGCTTCGCCCTGGCCTGCCAGGGATGGCGCGGAGTATATATCGAAGGCGATGAGGCGAAGTATCAGGATCTTCTGCAAACCTGTGCGAAGTTTCCGCCGGACGCTCTGTATCCGATCAGCGCATTCGTCCATGAAAGCGAGGAAGGCCGCACGCTTGACGCGCTGCTGTCCACCACCCCCATTCCGGCGGAGTTCGAGGTACTGAGCATCGATATCGACAGCAGCGACTATCACATCTGGAAGTCGCTGCTGTCCTATCGGCCCAAGATCGTGATCGTGGAGGTCAACAGCACAATCCCGACGCCGGTCGTCGCGATCCATGGTGAGGGTGTGTCAGGCTCAAGCTTTCAGGCAATGGCCAATCTTGCACGGGAAAAGGGCTATACCCCCGTCTGCCACACCGGCAACCTGATCGCGGTGCGCGACGATCTTGTGGAACCATTGGGCCTGCCGGATTCCGTTCTCCAGAATCCGGCAGGGCTGTTCGATCCCAAATGGGTCAGCGCCAGGATTGATCAGCTTTTTGACTGACCCGACACTGCCCAGAGTCAGGAGATCCGTCAGCGCCGGGCGACCTTGGTTTCAATCTGGGCCAGCACGGCGTTGATTTCCTCCCGCCGGCCAGCATCGGCAACCTCCCGGCCCGGACGGGGGGCAGCGGCCAACGCGTGGTTCAGGACGTCACGCGCCTTGGCATACTCCCCCTGCCGAAACAGGAAATCGCCGTAGAAGTAATTGGGGTCGATACCGTCCGGGTTCTGGGCCAGGGCCTTTTCCAGATAGGCCTTGGCCTTCTTGTCGCTGCCAAAGCCGATGGGGAAGCCCGGCACCTGATAATAAAGGCTGCCCAGCGAGGTATTGACCGATCCGTCCAGGGCCGTGGGATCGATCTGTTCGGCGGCCTCAAGCTTGGCCTTTGCCTCCTTAACCAGCGACAGCGCGCCCATGCCGCCCTTGATCCCCGCCTCCGACGACAGGATGATGGCTTCCCAGATCAAGGGTTCAGCCTTGCCGGGATAAGCGGCGGTGACGGTCTTGGCCTGGTTCGCGAGACCTTCCATATCGGCAAGCTGCGCATCCTCTCCCTTCACTTCATATTTCACATGCGCCCACCCGGCCTGAAGTTCCGCGACCTTGGCGTCCATGGCGGGATCGGGGGAGGCCAGGGCCGAACCGGCCAGCAGCAGGGACAGGGTGGCCAGGATCAGTTTCTTGTCAGCGCGCATGGGTTTTCTCTCCAATCGGCGTGATGGTGGCACCGCCCGTCGGGGCGGCTATATGCGAGAACAGGCTGGCGGCCTTGGCGTCGTTGCCGGCCAGCGCCCGGTCGACCAGACCGGGGAACAGGGCGTTCAGGCGGGTGAAGAAGGCTTCGGGCCACCCGATCACCGTTTCGGCCTTGCCCGCCTGGGCCGCGGCCAGGATACGGCGAGCGACCTGGATGGGTTCATCCTGCGCTATGCCGGTCAGTTCGGCGAAACGCTGCACCAGCGGCCCGTTGAAGCCGGTGCGCACCGCACGCGGGGCCACATGACAGACGGTAATGCCGGTCCCCCGCACTTCCCGCCGCAGCGCCTGGCTGAAGCCCTTCAGCCCTGCCTTGGCGCTGGAATAGGCTGCGAAATGCGCGAAATTGATGGAGCCAAAGACGGAACCAACATTAACGATGTGGCCGCGCCCCCGCTGCTTCATGGTGGGCAGCACCGCCTGGGTCAGGGTGACCGGCGCCACGAGGTTGACCAGATAATCACCCAGCAGGTCCGCGGGACGCTGCCCCTCTACGGGGCCGAAATATTGCCGTCCCGCAATGTTGAACAGCATCTGCGGGGCCAGCAGGCGTGCCTGCTCGGCAGCATGCGCGATGCCAGCCTGGGTCGACAGGTCGGCGCGGATATGGCGCCCCGGCATGTCGCCACGCCCCAGGGTGGTGACCTGCGCCCCGCGATTGCGCAGCAGGCTGACCAGGGGTGATCCGATGCCACCGGCACCGCCAGTGACCAGAATGGTGCGACCTTCCAGGCTTTCCTCATGCAACATGGCGCACCTCATCGGTGTGACGGCTGTGGGGAATGGCACGGAACAGGCCGGCGAAAAGACCGAAGATGCGGCTCGCCATGGTGATGATAGCCTGCTGATCCACCGGATCGGTCACCCGGTTCATCAGGGTGCGGAAGAATTCCATATGCTGGATGTCCAGCGACCCATGGCTGGTCAGATAGCTGAAACAGCTTTTCGGCAGGTTCAGTGACTTGCGCACCGCTTCCGCCCCATGGGTGGCGATGGCGGTGCTGGTGCCTTCCAGCACATAGACCATGCCGAAGAAGCCGGCGGCGTTTTCCTCCCGGATGAAGCGGTAGGCCTCATCCACCATGGCCTGGGTGGCGGCACGCGGGGCGCCATGGCGTACCATCTCCGCGTTTCCGCCGGCATGGCGGATGTCGTTCAGGATCCATTCCTCGTGCCCCTCCTCCTCCTCGATATATTCATCCAGGGCGGGGATCAGCCATTCCTGGTCGGGGCGCAAGGCCGCGCGGGCGGTGCGCATCAGCGGCACCGTGTGCTTCACATGGTGATACGCCTCCGTCAGATAGGCGATGTAGGTTTCCAGGCTGATACGGCCCGTCAGGCCATCCTGGATCTGCGGCACCGACAGCAGGGAAAGGCGCGCCGGCTCTGTCTCCGTCACCAGACGGTCGAAGAAGGCTTGGGGCATGGGGATTTCATCCTCATTTCGGGATAAAAGGTTGGCATGGGCGGTAGCAATGGCGTCGCGGCGGGGACGGCCATTGGGTGTCAACATGCCGTTCAGGGGGGTGAAGGCGGGGACGGTGTGCCAGCGGGCGACGCGGGCATAGGGTGGCAGGGCACCATTTGCGCGCGCCACCGCCAGTGACAGGGCGGACGGGTCCTGTCCAAGCCGGGTGGGCACGATCAGGACCGTCAGGTCGGCCTGGGCATCGCCGAACAGCACCGCCTGGAGGATTTCAGGCTGCGCCGTCAGTTCGGCTTCAACCCATTCCGGTGCGATGTTGCGGCCAAAGGCATTGATGATGACATTGCGCGACCGGCCCTGGATGGACAGGTACCCGTCCTCATCCAGGCTGCCCAGATCGGCGGTGGCGATGCGGGACAGGGCGGGGTCGCCGCCGACATAGCCCAGGAAGGCATGGTTGTTAACGCTGACCTCCCTGGTGGCCGGGTCGACCGCCAGATCAAGATGCGGCAGCACGCGGCCCACCGTCCCCACCCGGTTGGCATCAGGGGTGTTCAGCGCCACCACCGACCCGCATTCCGACAGGCCATAGCCCTGGTAGACCGGCAGACCCAGCATCGCGGCCTGCGCCAGCAGGGAAGGCGCCACCCGCGCCCCACCGACAGCCACCAGCCGCAGATCGGGAAGCGTGTGGCCACTTTGCGCCATCGCGGCCATCAGACCGCGCAGCAGTTCCGGTACGAGAATGACGCTGTTCGCACGAACGGTGGACAGGGCGGCCAAAAGCCGGCCGAAGTCCGGCTGGAAAGGTTGCGCCAGGCCCAGTTCCTCCGGCGAAGTGGCCAGATAATGGCCGCCGGCCAGCAGCGTGCTGTAAAGGCCCGCGACATTTTCCAGCAGGACCGGCAGGGGCAGGATGGCGACATGGCGGCCCGCATAATCGGTGCCGATCACCTGCACCAGGGAGGTTGCCACCTTTTCCAGACCGGCAGCCGACAAGCAGACACCCTTGGGCGTCCCGGTCGTGCCGGAGGTGTAGGTGATCTTGGCCGTACCCACCGGCAGCAGCACGGGGGCATGATCCAGGCGATGAAGATAAAGCATCTCCGTGCCCACACGGAGCGCCTGACCGCCATTGCGCGGGATGTCGGTGATCAGCCAGCCGGCACCGGCATCGGCCAGGGCGTGGCTGCGCTGATCAGGCGTGAAGAAGCCCGGCAATGGCAGGCCGACCAGACCCAGTTCCAGCAAGGCAAGGTCCAGAACGGCCCAGGCGGCGGAATTGTTGGCCTCCACGGCGACGGGCCGGCGGTCCAGGCCGATATTTTCGCACAGGTCGGCAGCCAGCCGGTCAATGACGCCCGACAGGCTGCCGTACGTCCAATCATTGATGGCGGGCTTTGCCGGGTCCTGCATGCGGATGGCAGAAAGAATGCGGCTCATGCAATCACCTCAGGCGCCGAAATGGCGGGATGCAGACGGGGAAAGGTTGGGAAGGAGGGCAGCGCCTGCCGCGCATCGCCGGCCAGGAAACGGTCAAGGCTTTCAGCGCCAAACGCGACATTGCCGCAGACCACGCGCGGATCGTTGGCGTAGTAGCTGCCCCAGGCGGCAGCGGCGGGACCGACGCGGTCGGGCGTGGCACAGCCCAGCTCGACAGGATCGAAGCCGATCTGCCGGAACAGGCGGCGCAGCGGGCGAGTGGCGGTAACCACGGCCTTTTCATACCCCTGGCCATGCAGATAGGCGGCCAGCGCCATGAACAGCAGGTAAGACGCCCCGGCTTCTGCGGCGGCCAGATTGCCGATCTCCACCACCTGGCCCCGCGCTGGCTGATCGGGGATCAGGGTTTCGACCGGCTGGTCCAGATAGGTTTCCAGGAAAAGGGGACCGGTGCCCGCCGGGCGGAAGCCGACACCCGCCAGGATATGGTCGTCGGCGTCACGCAGGCTCATCAGCATCGGATGGGTGATGGTGATGTCACCGCCATAAGTCTGCGCATAGGTGTTGCGGATCATCGCCTCCACCCGTCGCCGTTCGGGGGCGAAATTGTGGGTGATGGCCACAACAGCCGGGCGGCAGCGTGTCAGGGTTCCCAGCCGTTCGGCATCGAACCGCAGGCTGCCCCGCACCCCCTCATCATCGCGCATCAGCATTTCAATCACAGGCGTCACTCCGCCGGTTGGATTGGCCGGTTTCAGCGGCCTTCAAATGCATGACGGCACCGCCCGCAGTGGACCGCAGGTGCGAACGGAAAAAATTTTGAGGCTGTGGCGAAAACCACCTGCTGCCACCTGTTGCATTGATCGGGCGTGGGTCCGGGTCTATATCGGATGACAGTCTCCGCCGACCCCAGGTCCCGTCATCGCCCCGACCCCACCCCTGATCACCGCCTATCTGGAACACCGCGCCTTTCTGCTGCGGCTTCTGACGGCGCGCACGGGCAGCGCCGCGGAGGCGGAAGATATTGTGCAGGAAATGTATGAACGGCTGGCCACCCTGCCCGATGGGGGCGAGGGGGTAGAGAATGTACCCGCCTTCCTGAACCGGATGGCCATGAACCTGGCCTTCGACCGGCAGCGCAGCGGATCACGCGCCGCCGCGCGCGACGGCGAATGGCTGTCGGCCAATGCCCTGGTCGACGGACCCGAACCCATCGCGGAGGCCCCGACGGCGGAAGATGTGGTGGGCGGGCGGCAGGAGCTGCGCCAGTTGCGCGATGCCATCGACGCCCTGCCACCGCAGGGCAAGCGCGTCTTCGAAATGCACAAGCTGCAAGGCCGCCCGCATGCGGAGATCGCGACCAGCCTGGGTATTTCCCGGAGTGCTGTGGAAAAACACATGGCCGCCGCCATGAAGAACCTGTTGAAAAGGCTGGGGCGCCGTCTTGAATGAAAAATAGTTCATGAGAGGGGGTAAGGTACCGCCCCTTCCGCGACGTCAACAGGACAAAGCCCGAACCAGAAGCAGCCAACATGGTGAACCGCCCGCCCGAAGCACCCCTTGATCCCCGCCTGGAACAGGCGGCGGACTGGCACGCCCGTTTGCAGGGCGATGCCGATCAGGCGGTGTGGCTGGCATTCACTGAATGGCTGGAGGCCGATCCTGCCCACCGCATCGCCTATGACAAGGTGGAGGGGCTGTGGCGGCAGTTGGACGCGATACCGGCGACACAGCCAGCGACCATCATCGATCTGGCCAGTCGGCGCAAACCGGCCCCGATGCCGACCCCGGCCAATATATCCCGCCGCTGGTTCCTGGGGGGTGCCGCCGCTGCGGCTGCCGCCCTGGCAGTGACGCTGACCAGCCAGTATACCGCCACCCCCGCGCCGCAGATTTTCGAAACCGCCCCCGGTCAGCGCCAGACGGCCAAACTGGCCGATGGGTCCAGCATCATCCTGAACAGTGGTACGCGGCTGTCGGTCGCCATGCTTGATGACCTCCGCTCCATCGTGCTGGAAAAGGGGGAGGCCCTGTTCGATGTCGCCAAGGACCCGTCGCGTCCCTTCACCGTGGCGGCGGGTGAAAGGCTGGTGACCGTGGTCGGCACCGCCTTCAATGTGCGCAATCTGGATCGCGGCGTGACCGTCACGGTCACGCGTGGTCTGGTCGATGTCGGCAATGCCGATGGAACCGCCAAACAGCGTCTGACACCCGGACAGCAGATCAGCGCCCTGCATGGTCAGGCACTCGGTCCGGTCACGACGGTGGATGCACCGGCCGTAACCGCCTGGACGCAGGGTCGCCTGTCCTTCGACAATGCCCCCCTGCCCCAGGTCCTGGCGGAACTGTCGCGCCATTACCCGCTGCCCATGCGGGCGGAAGGGGCGGCGGCGGGCCTGCATTTCTCAGGCGTGCTGCGGCTGGACACTGATCAGACAACGCTGCTGAATAATCTGCGGGGGTTGCTGCCCATTGCTGTGGTGCGTCAGGGTGATAGCTTCGTGCTGTCGAAACGCCCCTGACGGTTCCCACTTTGCGTCTTTTCCCCCTCTCCGCCCTGGTCCTGTCGCTGACGGCCCTGCCGGTTCTGGCCGCTGATCAAGGGATCGCCGTGCCTGCCGGCCCCCTGGGTACCGCCCTGTCCGACCTATCGCGACAGACGGGTATTTCCATCGGTGGGGACCAGATATTGACGGGCCGGAACAGCCCTGGTGCCAGCGGCCCGCTGACACACGAACAGGCGCTGACAAGGCTGCTGGCCGGGACGGGGCTTGGTTTCCGCAAGGTCGGGCCAGATGCATACCGGCTGGAGCCGCTGTTGGTCCCACGCCTGCGGCCAGCGGCGGATCAGTCCCAAGCGGCATCTATTGAACCCATTATCGTAACGGCAACGAAGCGCGGGGCATCCCCGGTCGATCTGCCCGTGGCCGTGGGGTGGCTGACCGCCGCTGATCTGGCCCGTCTGGGCACCAATAACCCCGACGCCGCACTGCCGCTGCTGGGCGGGGTGGGCAGCACGCATCTGGGGCCGGGGCGGAACAAGCTGGCCATCCGTGGCCTGTCGGACAGTGCCTTCACCGGCCAGACCCAGGCCACGGTCGGCCTGTATCTGGACAATGCCAAGGTTAATTACAACGCGCCAGACCCCCACCTGCACCTGATCGATCTGGACCGGGTGGAGGTTCTGCGCGGGCCGCAGGGCACCCTCTATGGCGGCGGCTCCATCGGCGGCATCCTGCGGATCGTGCCGACCCCGCCCGACCTGTCGGAACGGTCGGCACAAGTGCGACTTTCCGGCAGCCTGACCCGCGACGGTGCGCCGGGCGGCGGCGTGGAGGCAGTGTTGAACCAGCCGCTGCTGACCGACCGGCTGGCCGTCCGGCTGGCGCTTTATGCCGACCGGGAAGGCGGTGTGATTGATGCGGCTGGCGGACGGCGCAACATCGACCGCACGGACACGCAGGGTGGCCGTCTGCTGGTCGCCTTCGTGCCGACAGATGACTGGCGCCTGGAACTGGGCGGCACCTATCAGCTGATCGACACGGACGATAGCCATTATATCCAGGGGCGGCGCGGCTGCTGCACCCGTACGGCGCAGCTGGCCGAACCGCACGACAATGATTTCGACGAGGCGCATGTCACCCTGACCGGCAGCCTGTCCTTTGCCGACCTGCACAGCACCACCGCCTTTGTCCGGCATGAGATCGACAGTTTCTATGATGCCAGCACCGCCGTGCCGGCGCTTGCCGGGCTGCCGGCCCAGCCCGCACTGTTCCATGAGGCGCAATTATCCCGCCTGTGGACCCATGAAACGCGGCTGACCAGCAAGGATGATGGCGTCAGCACGCTCAACTGGCTTTCCGGCCTGTACCTGTCGCGGCAGACCGCCAATTCCAGCCGTCGCCTGAACCCCGCGGCAGAGAGCGGCACCGATCTGTGGCGGCGTGACAGAGTGGACGAGGTGAAGGAGGCGGCCCTGTTTGGGGAGCTGTCCTGGCGGTTCCAGCCTGACTGGACCCTGACCGCCGGCGGCCGCCTGTTCCATGTGGCGCAGGAGGTGGAGGCCATAGCCCGCGCCCCGGCACCGTCGGTGGCGCAAGCGCAGGGATACACGCGGGAGACGGACTACACGCCCAAGCTGGCCCTTGCATGGCAGGCCTGGGAAGACACGACATTCTATGCCCAGATGACGGAAGGTTATCGCCCCGGCGGTATCAATATCGAAGAGGCCGGACCAGTCACGGGCGATGACTATCGTACCGCACGTTTCCAGACCGATGAGCTTTGGAACTATGAGGTAGGAACGAAGCTGTCGCTATGGCAGGGACGGCTGATGCTGGATGCGGCCATCTTCCATGCGCGCTGGCGCAACATCCAGACCGACCAGTTGCGGGCCGATGGTCTGACCGTCACAACCAATGCCGGGGACGGCAGCAATACGGGGATCGAAGTGACGCCCCGCCTGCATCTGGGTCCCTGGCGGCTGGATGCGACGGTTATCCTGAACGATCCGGAACTGACCCGTGTCGCCCGCGACTTTACCGGCAGTGCGGATGGCGGGTTGCCCGGCGCTTCACGCTTCAGCGGCAGCGCCAGCCTGTCCTGGCGCGGGCAGCTCACGGACGGGATGAACCTGCTGACGGCCCTGGACTATAGCCATACAGGCCGCACCCACCTGACCTTTACCGACGGGATCAGTCAGGGTCCGGTCGATCTGCTGGGCGGGCGGGTGACGCTGCACGGAACCGGGGGCTGGTCGCTTGGCGTCGCCTTGGACAATATCCTCAACAGTGACGCCAACCAATTCGCCTATGGCAACCCGTTCACCCTTGGCGCAGGTCCGCAGGCAACCCCCGTCCGCCCGCGCACCGTGCGGGTCAGCATCGGCTGGGAAGGGTAGGTGGACAGGTCATCTGGCCGCCGAAAGGCGCCAGATCGTGCCGCCCTTGTCATCAACCACCAGCAAGGCACCATCCCTGGCAACCGCCAATGACCGGGGGCGACCATGGACATGGCCCGGTTGATCAGTGAAACCTGTCAGAACCTTCTCCAGCGGCCCCACGGCCTTGCCACCGGCAAAGGGCACGAACACCACGTCATAGCCCAGAAGTTCGGACCGGTTCCAGGAACCGTGCCGCGCCACGAAGGCGCCGGAGCGGTACCGGGCCGGCAGGGAGCTTGACGCGCCGAAGGCAATGCCAAGCGCCGAGGCATGTGCCCCTACGGCGAAATCGGGCGTGATCGATTTCGCAACCAGATCAGGCCGCTGCCCCTTCAAACGAGGGTCGGGGTGCTTGCCCCAATAGCTGTAGGGCCAGCCGTAGAAGCCGCCATCCCTGACCGAGGTGATGTAGTCAGGGACCAAATCATCCCCCAACTCATCGCGCTCATTGACCGATGTCCAGAGCTGGCCCGTCACCGGTTCGATATCCATGCCGACCGGATTACGCAGCCCGTCGGCAAATATGCGTTCGCTGCCGGTGACAAGATCAATGGCAAGGATCGCGGCCCGCCGCTCCTCCTTCGCCATACCAAATTCACCCACATTGCTGGCCGACCCCACCGCGATAAAGAGGGTACGGCCATCCCGGCTGGCAAGCAGGTTGCGGGTCCAGTGATTATTGTATCCGGTCGGGTCGAACCGGGTAATCCAGGTACGCGGTGCATCATCCGGGATCGTCGACTGGCCCTGCCGGTAGGGCGTCCAGAAGACCCCATTAGCATTCGCGATGTAAAGCCGGTCACCGATCAGCGCCATGCCATAGGGCTGCTGCAATCCGCCGATCAGCACATGGCGTTCGTCCGCACGGCCATCACCATCCTTGTCGCGTAGCAACAGGATGCGGTTGGCCCCCTTGTCCACGAAGCTCGGGTCTTCGTTCTTGCGCTCTGTCTTAGCCTCCGCGACAAGCACATCGCCATTGGGCAAAACAATGGCGTTGCGCGGTGAATCCAGCCCCTCCGCAAACCGGTTCACCGCGAGGCCGGGTGCCGTCCACAGTTCCGCGCCTTCATGGAACGGCGTTGTGTCGGGCGTGTTTTTCACCGATGGCGTGGCAAACGGCGCCGGCAATTGCGGATCGGCACCGATGGAACGGCTTTCCTGCGCCAGTGCAACCATGGGCAGGCAGGCAAGACACAGAATTGCGATGCCGAAGCGGGCGGATTTCATGGGAAATCTCCATGGAAAGGTCAAAGCTTGATCCGCAGGCGACCGCCAATGGGGCCCCATTGGCTGTGGAAAACATGCAAGCCGAGGCAGTCCCGTTACCGGCAGACCGCCCATTTGTCGCACTGGATGCTGTCCATCCCCGGAAGGGACGCCAGATCGGCGGTGCGCCAACGCCGCCCCCCAATATCGACAGCATTCAGAACGGTATCGACAGCGTCGATGACCACGGATGGCGATGCCTCCTGATCCACGGTCACCTGATCGAGAACAAGCCCACGAACAGGGCTGTCCGGCCGTCCCCGGACCAGCAGGGTACGGCCCGTCCGTGCCACTGTTGAATTGCTGACCGTCACCCGCTCCACCGACGGAATAAAGGAACCACCGTCGCCTTCCTCGTAGAACAGCCATATCTGCACGAAGGTCCGGTCAACCGTGCCGACCTTGATCCGGTCAAGGTAGATATCCTCCACCCGGCCACCGCGATAGGCGTTGGTCTTGATGGTCAATGCCCAAAGCAGGTGCGGACTGTCCATGACGCAATCATGGATGAAGACATTGCGCACACCGCCCGTCATCTCGCTGCCGATGGCGATGCCACCATGACCATCCTTCATGTGGCAATTGCGGATGACAATATTCTCGCAAGGCTTGCCAATACGCCGGCCATCCGCATTGCGTCCCGCCTTGATGGCAATGCAATCATCACCAGTATCAAATGTGCAGCCATCGATCAGGACATCCGTGCAGGATTCCGGATCGATGCCGTCGTTATTGGGTCCATGGCTGGAACAGGTGACATCACGGAAGGTGACGCTTGTACATTCCACCGGATGCAACAACCAGAAAGGCGAGTTGGTGATGGTCACCCCTTCGACCAGCACGTTGCGGCAGCGATAAGGCTGGAACAAGGGCGGGCGCAGGCGGCTTCCGGCGCCGAACACACGCTGTTCCGGCGGCACACCCCTTTCCGCCATGTCGAACAGGCGGGTACGGTCGCCGGCCTGCCGTTCCGTGACCGCCGTATTGCCATAACGGCCTGCCCAAGGACCTTTCCAGGGCCACCAGGTCAGGTCATCCGCCGACCCATCGATGATGCCGCCCCCCGTCACGGCAATATCCTGTTCACCATAGGCATAGATCAGCGGGTGATAACCCATCAGTTCCACCCCCTCCCACCGCGTCGGCACAACCGGGAGGTAACGGGCCGGATCGGTCAGAAACTTCAACCGGGTGCCCACTGGCACATGCAGTTCCATGTTGGAGTGCAGCCGGATTGGCCCTGAAAGACAGATACCCGGCGGCAATATGATGCGCCCGCCACCCGCCTTCGCGCATTCCTCCACAGCCCGTGCAATGGCCGCACTATCATCCGTGACGCCGTCGCCATGGCCGCCATGGTCCTTCACGGCGAATATACGCTGTGGAATGCGGGGCGCACGGATGCGCCGTACAATGGCCGACGCCCGAGCCGCGGGAAAGGTCGCGGCTGCATGGGCCCCGTCAGGAACAGACAGGGTCAGCCCGACCGCAGCAGCACCGGACAGCAGATGCCGGCGTGTTACCAGAACATCGGTCATCTTGGCCCTTCCTTCCTCAATCCCCAATCCGGCAGCGGATCAGTATTTGATGCGCAGGCGACCGCCATAAGACCCCCTCGCCATGGAGGGCATGCCCTCCGGGCCGGTCAGGTCAGCGGCCTGGTTCTTGGCCCCCATGCCGGGAATGGCCTGCAGGAAGCCGATATCGCTGGGTGGGAAATCCACACTGGTCGTCGGGAAATCGGCCAATCTGGCGCCAAGCTGAAGATAGGGCGCGCCATCGCTGAAGATGGTCAACGTGCCTTGCCCACCCGACAGCCGGATCCAGCGTGGATCGGCGAAATATCCGGCGACGGCGGGTTTCGGCAGGGCCGCTCCATCGCCGGCAATCTCATGGACGCCCAGTACGGGGCCGCGCAGCCGGTTCTGCCACACCGGACCCGGCCCGCGTACCAACGCCCGTACGCCGGTGACATCATCCAGTGGCCGGTCAAAGCCGATACCGTGATAGAGAACGGCGCCGGTCAGGTCATAGCGGTAATCCAGGGTCAGGATACCGTCCTCACCCAGCGACCAGCGGACATGCGAAAGCCCGCCCGCCCCCGGCGCCTCCAGCCAAGCCAGCAGCTTTCCGGTCACGGGATCACGACCGTTCCCGGCATTGACCGTGACCGGTACTACATCTGGATTTATAAACCGGTCCGCCTCATAGGCCAGCCGCACGGATACGGGCTTCGGCACCGACCGCACGCCGGCCAGATTGGAAATGCGGATCGCCTTCACAATCTGCGGCGGGAAGATGTAGGTCTGGCCATCGCGTGCCACGCGGGCACCATCGAATACCCGCCGCCAGTTACGGCCATCGGATGACAGTTCAAGGCTGAAACCCGCCCAGCCATCCGCCTCCACAATGCCCAGATCGATGGCGGCGATGTTCGCCATCATGGGCTCCGGGAATTCATACAGCCCCTCACCCTTCACCACTGGTCCCACCCAAGCCGGTTCCCCCGCCCCCTTGGGACGGGCCAGCAGCAGGCGGGGTCCGTTGGATAAGGACTGCTTTTGGCCATCACGGGTCAAACTTGTCAGCAACCCTGTCGTCGCATCGAACCGTGCCGACAGTTTGCCGGCCACCAGATCGATCACATCCCCTTTGCGCACCACCTGCGGACGGCCAATCCTGCTGCCGGTGACATCCTCGGCGGGATGGGTCCGGGCAGACCAGACCCAGGTCAGAAGCGACTGATCCCCCTTTATCGCCGTCAGGCGCAACGCGTCCGCCTGCTTCCATACAGACGGCAGCGGCAGACGCAATTCACCCGCCGCATGCGGCGCGATGGCCGGTCCTGCTGTCTCACCCTTCGCCAGCACCTTGGCATCGGTTTTCCTGTCAGCGGGGCCGGCAAATCGCAGCCATTCCCATTGGAACCGCACCGCCGTCAGTGACGTGAAGTCATAGTCATTGCGAACCGTCAGGGTGCCCTTGAAGCCGTCATCCAGGATGGGGGCATCGATCTGTACCGGTGACCAGATGTCCCTGACCGTGAAGAAGCTGGGCTCCTTTTCCTGATGCGGACCCACAATCCCGTCCGCCGCGTAGGTAGCGTAGAGATCGATCCGCCCACCCTGGTCGGTGCGAACCAGCCCCTCATCGGCCAGGTTCCACAAAAATCCGCCGGCGCCGCGCTTTGATGCCTTCATGGCATGCCAGTAGTCATCCAGGCCCGACCCGATACCGCCATCGAAAAGGCCATGCAGGAACTCGGTCGGCATTACCAGCATGTCACCCGACAACCGGCGAAGCAGGTCCGGGTACCGGGGATAATGTTTCGTGTCGATGCCGCCAAACGCCTCCCACGGATGGATCAGGGGACGGGCTTGCGGATCATAAAGCGCGAAATCGCCGTCCAGTTCCCGGTTCCAACCACCCTCATTGCCATTCGACCAGAACAGGATGCTGGGATGGTTGACGTCGCGTTCCACCAAGGACCGGACCAGCTTGCGGCCCACCTCGGTGTCATGGGCATTCTGCCAGCCGCTCAACTCGTTGATGACATAAAGACCCAGTTCATCGGCAGCTTCCAGGAACGCCTTTTCCGGCGCGTAATGGGCCACCCGCATGGCGTTCATGTTCAAGGATTTGATGGTGCGTACATCATCATAGGCCTGGGAGCGGCTAACGGCGCGGCCTGTTTCCGGTCGGAAGCTGTGGCGGTTCACGCCTTTCAGCATGATGCGCTGACCGTTCAGATAAAGACCCTCGCCGCCACGCACTTCGAAGGTCCGGAACCCGAAACGCTGCCGCACCTGATGCACTGGCCTGTCACCCGCAAACAGGGTGACCCGCAGGTCGTAAAGGTTCGGCGTCTCCGCCGACCACAGGGCCGGCTGCGCAATCTGGCCGGCCAGGCGGACACGACCTGTCCCACCGTCCGGAATGGTTACGGTGAAGGGCTGCCCCACCGCGGCACCATCGCGGGTCGTCACCTGCCCCACCAGTTTCGTCACGCTACGCGGCGCGCGCAAGGTGATGTCGGCGGTCAGATCCCCGGACGCCAGGGCATTGATGGCCACCTGCGCGATGGATTCCGGCGGCGATGCCTCCAGCCAGACGGGGCGATAAATGCCGCCAAAAACCCAGTAATCGCCATGGCGCTCGGCAATATCCGTGGCCGTAGCTGCGGACGCTTCGCTGACCTGCACCTCGATCTCATTCTCCTCACCGGGTTTGACCAGCTTGGTGATGTCATGGCTGAACCGGTTGAAACCGCCCTGATGAACGGGACCGGCGACGGTGCCGTTCACCTTCACCAAAGTATCAGTCATCACCGCCTCGAAAATGACGCGGATGGTGCGGCCTTTCCAATCGGCAGGGACCGTGAAGCGGCGGCGATAGGTGGCCTTGTCCGCCGCACGCGGCCCCTTGTCATAGCCATACTGGTAATGGCCGAACCCGTGCATCTGCCAGTTGGAGGGGACCGGGATATGGGCCTGTTCGCCCGCGCGCATGCCGCCATCGATCACGAAATCCCAAGCGACCGCATCATCCGGCCCGGTTCCCGACAGCATCAGCGTCGCAGTACCGGGGACCTCCTCGGCCATGGCCGGGAATGTCGCCGCGCACCAAACCAGAAGGGCGAGAAGATAGGTCCAAACCGATCGCAGGGCGCGCGGCCCCCTATTCTGTCCCGTCATCTGTCTGCCCTTTGTAACTGCCTTTTTCCCCGCAATCGCCGATGGCCCGGGGGAATTATTGACAAAGAAATGCATCGCCGGATGCACAATGCCCATCCGGCGATGCGAGGCGGGAGTTAAGGAATAGTCAGCTAAAACCGTCAGAACCTGACATTGACACCTGCGGTTACGGTTCTTCCGATTTTGGTTTCGAAGAGGGTGTCCTGACGTTTGCTGTCGATGTAGAGGCGGTTTTGTTCGTCTGTGAGGTTCTGGGCTTCGAGGATGAGCTTGATTTCTGGGGTGACATTGTAGGAGGCGGCGGCGTCGACATAGAGGGTGGGTGCGTTGCCCTGGAGGTCGGAGCCGGGGGATGCGGGAATGCCGCGGATGAAGCGGTCGCGGTAGTTGGCGGTGGTGCGGATGGAGAAATCCTCATCCTCGTAATAGAGCGTGCCCGACATGGTGTTCTTGGACAGGCCGATCAGGTCGGCGGTGGTGGTGACGGTGGGCACACCGCCGGCCGATGCCAGGATGTAATTGATCTTGGAGGTGACGCGCGTGTAGTTGGCCAGGACGCCGAAATTGGCCCAGACACCGTCCAGGAAGGTGAAGGGCACCTGGGCGTTGATTTCAAAGCCCTTGAGCGGGCCGCCCGGCGTGTTGAAGGGCCGCGAGACGGTGAAAATCTCCGTCGGAGCGGTGTTGGACCCGGCCAGCAGCGCGTCGGGCAGGCCTAGATCGGTGAAGGGCACCTGGGAGCTGACCGACTGGATGAAGCTCTTGATGTCCTTGTAGAAATAGGCGACCGACAGCAGGGAGCCGGGGCGGAAATACCATTCGGCGGCCACGTCGAATGTATTGGCGCGGATCGGGTCCAGGAACGGGTTGTTGACATTGCCGATGCGGGTGACAGGGTTCACGCCGCTGGTGGGGGTGAGCACGCCCAGTTCGGGGCGGGCCAGCACCTTGGCGCCCGACAGGCGCAGCAGCACATCGTCGCTGGCCTCGTACACGACATTGGCCGAGGGCAGCCAGTCATCATAGCTGTTCTTGGCCTCAGAGAAGCGACCGATCAGGTTGGTGGGCGAGGTGGTGCCCGCCGGCGGGGCGACGGCGATATAGCCGGACGCCAGCATGTCGGTCTTCACATAGCGCACACCGGCATCGCCACGGATGGGCAGGTCGGCGGCGTTATAGAGATCAAAGGTGCCCATCAGATAGGCGCTCTTGACCCGTTCGCGCACCCGGCTGTTGACGCCGCCACAGGTGTAATCGCAAGTGCGGATGCTGTCCGTATCGAACAGGTCGGCGAACTTGGTGGGGTCGATGGCGGCCCAGCTCTTGGGGGCATTATCACCCCACAGGCTGTCCAGCCCGCCGATGGTCCGGGTGATGGAAGACAGGCTGGTGCCGCCCGGCAGGGCCCGGACGGCCACGTCGGCGGGATATTCACGCACCGAGGTGACATTATAGTCGCTCTCGCGGAACTGACCGCCGGTCTTCAGCACGAAACCATCGGCCACGGTCCAGGCGAAATTCAGCTCGGTCGTCAGATTGTCCGTGCGCTGAAGCAGGGGCCGGCCCTGCGGGCTGAACCCACCCGTCACCGTGCCGTCGGCCTGGGCCGGGGCATAGGTGAAATTGGCGGGATTGGAGACATCGAAGCCGAAGCCCAGCTTGGGCGTGGTGCCGCCATCGCGGAAATCGATGGAGAAATTATCGGTATCGATGGCGTCCATGAAGGTCTGGAAGCGGCGCTTGCCATCCAGTTCCGAGCGGTTGAAACCGACCAGGCCCGAGACCTGGAACGCGTCGGAGAAGCGATGTTCGAAATCCAGGTTCGCCTGCTTGAAGCTGGAGACGAAATGATCCACCAGGCCTTCGGAACGGACATCGACACCGTCGAACAGGCCATAGACCAGCGAGCCGTTCTGATCGAACTGGATATCGCGCACCGAGACCATGGGCTGGCCATTATTGGTGATGGAGCGCGCAAAGGAGACGGCGGCGATGTAATTGTCGCGGCGCGTCACGTCAAAACGGGAATAGAGCGTGTCGATGGAGATGTCGGTATCTTCATCGGGCTTGTACTGGAAGGTCAGGCTGGCGCCCAGCCGTTCCTGATCCTGGGTGGAATTCAGATAACGTGGCAGTCGGGGCAGGAAGGCACCGGAACCGGGTGTGTTGGGCTGATCGGCGCGGCGCAGGGCCTGGATGGTATTCCAGGCGGCCAGCGTGCCGGTGCGCGGATTGTTGGTGGAGCACATCGTGTCCGTCGTGCCCTTGGCCGCCGAGACGGCGGGATAGACGGGCGTGACACCGATGGGCGCGCAGAACAGGCCATTGGCATTGGCCGACAGCAGATCGACGGCGGAATAGCCGACCTCGCGGATATTGCGCTGCTGATAGGAGAGCGAGCCCAGGACACCGAACTGTCCCTCATCGCCGAACTTCTGCGACACCAGCACCGATCCGCGCGGGTCCACCTTCTTGGACACGCCATTATAGACGCCCTTGGCGGTGGCGGTGATGACGCTGTCCTGGCGGAAATCAAACGGCTTGGGCGCGTTCAGATCGACGGTGGCACCCAGCGAGCCTTCCTCCACATCCGCCGACGGCGTCTTGCGCACGGCCAGCGCCGAGAAGATCTCGGTGGAGAAAACGTTGAAATCGAAGGAGCGTCCGGCATTGCCAGCACCATAGATGTCGGACGAACCGGTCTGGGAGGTCCCCTCCATACCGTTGACCCGCACGCGGGTGAAGCCGGCGCCCAGACCACGGACAGAGATGTTGCGGCCTTCGCCACCATCACCACGGGCCAGCGCCACGCCGGGCACGCGCTGCATGCTCTCAGCCAGATTGCTGTCGGGGAACTTGCCGATATCCTCCGCCACAATCGCATCAACTGCCGCAGCCTCAGCCCGCTTGAGGTTCAACGCGCTGTTCAACGACGCACGAAAACCCGTGACCACAATCTCCTCAAGGGAGTCGTTGCTAGCGCTGGCAGGCGCAGAATCGGTTTGAGCGGAAGCAGGGACTGCCGCCATCAGGGCAACACCCAGCGCCAGCAGCGACACGTCAAAGCGTCGCGCCGTCAACATTTTAACCTTGTGCACTTTCTATCCTCCCCAAGAGAACGCTTAAACCAAATCGGGCGCGTTCTTACTTTTCTGTGCGCACCGTTCGGCATTACCCGGATGCCGCCCCTTGCCCGGCCAATCAGGCGGTGACGAGGGGCGACAGGCATTCACGGGATTTCCGGCCACACGAAAAGGTTGGCGCAGAAATCCTGTTCAAGAACCACCCTGACCGATCTTTAGCACGATCAGTATGTATGACAACTTCGATAATTCCACATATTGCAAAGGCGTTCCATATTTTTTGATACAGAGTTAACGCATGCAATGCGAGCCATCCATGCGCTTTGCGCATGCTTGTAGAAGGCACCCGGAGCCATCCCTTCAGGGATAGCGCTGGGTTGGGGGTGCGGATGGAAGAGTGCCAGACCTATTGGACCGTGAAGTCCAGTTTCTCACCACTGACATAGGCTTCCCAGGCGGTGCGGCTGTTGAAATCAAGCCCGCGATCCCAGGTGGACCCGATATAATAGACGAAGGGTTTTCCGGGCTTCACCCGGATGCGGATCAGGTGGTTCTCGCCATCCGCCCCGATATCCACCACCATGGCGGGATCAACACGCACCACGGTGCCCATAGCGCCATGGGCCGGGTCCGTCGGCTCCCACAGGGCGATGAGCCCTTTGTCTTTGTCTGCCAGCAAACTGGCCGCGCCGGGTGCGGTCGTCCCTTTGCCAAGGCCGATGGCCACGATCAGATCATCCGGCTGATCCGAATGGATCAGCGACTGAAGGCGGGTGAAGTTGGTGCCAAGTGGCAGGGTGAAGGTTCGCGTTTCCCAGACCTTGCGGCCCGTGCCCACCGGCCAGGGCGCATAATCGACCTGGAAGGAGGCGATATCGGGACCGTTCTTCAGGATGCGGTGGCTGGCCCAGTTACGTGACACCCACAGCTTGTCTTCCGCCCAGATGCCAAGGCCGCCGACGCCCCGCGTACCCTTGACGTTATAATAATCCAGGCCCTCGCCCTGATCATTGTGGTAGGCGCCGGTTTTCAGCTGCCGGTCCATGAAGGGCCAGCGCACCCGCTTGGCCCAGGCGTCGATGCCGGAGCCGGATGGTGGCTCTACCTTCTGCAAGGCGGGGCCGTAGAGGCGGTGGGCGACGCGGTCATTCTCCCAAAGGATGTCGTCGAAACGGTCGGGCGCGAAGCGAACGGTAGCGCGCGGCACCCTCTCCGCCTCTGTCGGCGGGACCAGCGGGGCCGGCTTGCCACCCACCCATTTCATGGCGACCGGGGAGCGATAGTCCGGATCATGGACCATGGGGTCAAAGGCCAGATCCTGCACCGCCTGACGTTCCGCCGCGCGCCGCGTCAGTTCGCGGCGTACGTCCGGTGTCGCATCGGGCGGCACGGGGATGTCGGCCATGTCGCTGGCATGATAGTCCAGCGCTGGCGGGGCTGGCAGGGTGATGGGCAGCCTGGTCACGGGCTTGCCCAGTTCGGCCACCTCCAGCCCCGCCAGGATGAACCCGCCGCTGGCATAAAGGGCTGTGGTCTCCAGTTTGGTCGGTACGGGCTGATCCCCGGCGCTTTGCACCTGTCCCAGTATGCCGCTGGGCAACAGATAGCGGTTCAACCCGGCCCAGCCTTTCAGCACGGTCGGCAGATAGGCGGACCGGTCCAGAAGACCATGGTTGATGCCAAAGGCCAGCGCGTAGGTGAAAAAGGCCGTGCCCGAGGTTTCAGGCTCTGGAAAGGCCTGTGTATCCAGCAGGCTGGCGCGCCACAGCCCGTCATCCTGTTGCAGGGAGGCGACGCGGGCTGCCATTTCCTGGAACAGGGCGACATAGCGTGGACGGGTGGGGAAATCCGCCGGCATGACCTCCAGAACGCGGGAAAGTCCGGCCAGAACCCAGCCCTCGCCCCGTGCCCAGAAGATCTTCTTGCCATTGGCGGAGCGGCGGTCGATGAAGCGGGCGTCGCGGGCATAAAGATGCTGTTCCCGATCATACAGCTTCTCGTATGTGCGCCACCATTGCACATCCATGGCGTAAAGATATTTGGGATCGCCGGTGATCGCCGACATGCGGGCCAACACGGGCGGCGCCATGAACAGGCTGTCACACCACCACCAGACCAGCCTTTCGGGCTGCGGCGTGAAGGTCAGGTAAGGCAGGGTGTAGTCCAGCCGCTGTTTCAGCGGCAGCAGCGTGCCCGGTGAACCGGTGCGCAGATAGATAGCCTGGTAAAGGTCGCCGATGGCCTGATCATCGGCATTGATCAGATGCACCGGCGCGCCGTCACCCTGATGGGCATAGTTGAAGCGGCGGGCCGTGCGCAGGGAGAAATCCAGAATTTCGGGCACCGGCTGCACGTCAACCAGCTTCATGGCGCCGACAAAGAAGGTCGCGGAAATCCAGTTGGTATTGACAGGCCAGCGGCCACGCACCGGCGTGGGGGACGGGTTGGCCTCGATATCCTTCAGCCGCGCCACTTCAGCGGAGGCGGACCGGGCCACGATGGTCAGAACCTCCTGACGCGCGGGCAACGCCGGTTCCAGGACGGCACCGGGCGATTGCGCCGCCGCCATCATGGTGGTTGTGGATATTGCCGTCAGGGCAATGCCCAGGCTGAGGGCGAGACTTCGCAAAGCACTCATCATGTCCTCTCCTGCATGCCGCCCCATTTCGGCCTGTCTGCCGGGCGGGGCTGTTTATGATGGGGACGGGCCGGGACCGGGCTGTCCACTGCTGCCAGATAATCGTGGTGAGGGATGGCGGGTCTGCCCGCCTTTAATTTTTGCCAGCGATGGCAACCACGGCACGCAGGACATGGGATTCCTCATGCAGTTAACGGTTGCCCAAAAGTTATCATACAACTTTTCCAAATGGTCAACCCAAGCTATCGGTCGCGTTGCCGACAGACGGGAGACGGCCACCAGCCCAACCCACAGCATATTCTGCTGCACATGCCGTCTGTTTGCGGGCCTACCCTGCCGTGCTGCCCGCGATAACAGCGCCTTTCCCCGCCGCACCGCCCCTAGGCTTTTGTTCAGGACCTCCTTCCAAGGCCAAGCCCATGCTGAAGCGCAACCGCTCCCTTCTCGATATCGACCGCGATCACCTGATCCATCCCGTCACCTCCTTCCACGGGCATGAGGCGCGGGGCGCCACCCTGCTGGAAAGCGGTAAGGGCATGTGGCTGAAGGATATGGACGGGCACGAGTTGCTGGACGCATTCGCGGGTCTTTGGTGCGTCAATGTCGGCTATGGTCAGGAGAGCATTGTCGAGGTGGCCGCCGAGCAGATGCGCCGCCTGCCCTATGCCACCGGCTATTTCCATTTCGGCAGTGAGCCGGCGGTGAAGCTGGCGGAAAAGCTGGTGGAGCTGGCACCGTCCAGCCTCACCCGCGTCTATTTTACGCTGGGCGGGTCGGACGCGGTGGATTCTGCCGTCCGCTACATCACCCACTACTGGAATGCCGTGGGCAAGCCGACCAAGAAGCATTGCATCGCGCTGGAACGGGGCTATCACGGTTCGTCATCCACTGGTGCCGGGTTGACGGCGCTGGCCAATTTCCACCGCCTGTTCGACCTGCCACGCCCCTGGCAGCACCATATCCCCTCACCCTATCCATACCGGTCCGAGGTTGGGGGCGAGCCGGAGGCGGTGATCGCCCACTCGCTGGCGCAATTGCATGCCAAGGTCGAGGAGCTGGGCGGTCCCGACAATGTCGCCGCATTCTTCTGCGAACCCATCCAGGGCTCCGGTGGGGTCATCGTGCCGCCAAAGGGCTGGCTGAAGGCGATGCGCGAGGCCTGTCGCGACCTGGACATTCTGTTCCTGGCCGACGAGGTCATTACCGGCTTTGGCCGTACCGGGCCGATGTTCGCGTGTGAGTATGAGGGTGTGGAACCCGATCTCATGACGGTCGCCAAGGGTCTGACCGCCGGCTACGCCCCGATGGGCGCCCTGCTGATGTCGGAGAAGGTCTATCAGGGCATTGCCAGTGCCGCGAAGGGGGCCGATGTGGTGGGTCATGGCTTCACCTATTCCGGCCATCCGGTCAGCGCAGCGGTGGGGTTGGAGGTGATCCGCCTTTATACAGAGGGTGGCATCCTGGCCAATGGTCAGGCGCGCGGCGCCGATTTCGCCGCCGGTCTGGAGTCCTTGGCCGATCACCCGCTGGTGGGGGAGGTGCGGGGCCGGGGCGTGCTGGGCGCCATCGAACTGGTGTCCAACAAGGCGGCCAAGACCCGCTTTGATGCATCGCTGAAGCTGCCGGACCGGCTGTTCAAGCAGGGCTATTCCAATGGCGTGATTTTCCGCGCCTTCGGTGACAACATCATTGGACTGGCACCGGCGCTGTGTTGTAACGCTGCCGAAATGGCATTGATTTTCCAGCGTATTCGGAAAACCTTGGATGACCTGCTGGAAGCCCCGGATGTCCGGGCGGCCCTAGCTTGATCCCCTAGTCTTGGACCTTCAGGAAAAAGGCGCTCGACACATGATACCGGGACCCAAGTTGGATCGGATCGACCTGAAGATCCTGGCACAGTTGCAGCAGGCGGGCCGCATCACCAATGTCGAGCTGGCGGATGCTGTCGGCCTGTCGCCCAGCCCCTGTTTGACCCGCGTCAAGCGGCTGGAGAAGGCGGGCTATATCACGGGCTACGGCGCCCATATCAATCTAGCCAAGCTGGGCGAATTTCTCACCGTCTTCACCCAAGTCACCCTGACCGAACACCGGTCGGGTGACTTTTCCCGGTTCGAGACGCGCATCCGCAAGATCGACGAGATTGTGGAATGCCATCTGGTCAGCGGCGGCTATGACTATCTGTTGAAATTCGTGACCCAGGGGGTTGCCCATTACCAGACCATCATCGAAGGGATGCTGGAGGGCGATTTCGGGATCGAGAAATATTTCAGCTACGTCGTCATCAAGTCGCCCTTCATCAAGCACCACCTGCCCATCCAGACCCTGTTTGGGGATCAGACGTAATCATGCCCGACGCGCTCGCCGATCTCCTCCCCGGTCTGATCGCTTTTCGCCGCGACATCCATTCCCATCCCGAACTGGGGTTCCAGGAACACCGCACCGCCGGTCTGGTCGCGGCGGCCCTTCGGGAAATCGGGCTGGAGGTGCATGAAGGTATCGGCGGCACGGGTGTTGTTGGTGTGCTGCGCGCCGGTTCGTCTGACCGCACCATCGGCCTGCGCGCCGACATGGATGCTTTGCCGATCCAGGAAGCGACCGGCCTGCCGCATGCCAGTACCAGAGACGGGGTGTTCCATGGCTGCGGGCATGACGGGCATACCACCATGCTGCTGGGCGCCGCCCGCCATCTGGCCCGTACCCGTCAGTTTGACGGGACTGTGAACTTCATCTTCCAACCGGCAGAAGAAGGTTTGGGCGGGGCGCGGGAGATGGTGAAGGACGGCCTGTTCGACCGTTTCCCCTGTCAGCGGATCTTTGCCCTGCATAACTGGCCCGACCTGCCGGCCCACCATGTCGCCACCCGCCCCGGCCCGATCATGGCCGCCGCCGACAAATTCGAGATTGTGGTGAAGGGCAAGGGCGGCCATGCCGCCATGCCGCATGTCACCCCCGATGCCATCCTGGCGGCCAGTGAGATGGTCGGGCAGCTCAACACCATTATCGCCCGCCGCATCCCGCCCATGGCGACCGCCGTTCTGTCGGTCACCCGTATCGCCGGTGGCCACGCACATAACGTTATCCCCGCCGCCGTGACCCTGGGCGGGACCGTCCGCAGCTTCGACCCCGTCATTCAGGACAGGATCGAGGCCGCCCTGCGTCAGGTGGTGGAGGGTGTGGGGCTTGCCCATGGCGTGACCGTGGATGTCACCTATGACCGCTACTACCCCGCCACCATCAATGATGCCGATGCCGCCGCCGCTGCCCTGGATGTGGCAATGAAGGTCGTGCCCCACGCCTTCACGGCACCGGAACCGGCCTTCACCTCAGAAGATTTCGCCTTCATGCTGCAAGCGACCAAAGGCGCCTATCTGTGGCTGGGACAGGGGGCGGAACATGGGGAAAGCGCCTGCGGCAGCCCGCTGCACCATCCCCATTATGATTTCAACGATGCCATCATCCCCACAGGCATCCGCCTGCATGCGGGGCTGGTGGAGGCGCATCTGAGCGCCTGACCACCCACGGACAGGTGGTGTGTCCGAATTTGCGGTTTCTATGTCATTCAAGACATGATGGATCGGGCCTATTCTTCTCCCATCACCCCCTGACGGGGCGTATCGGAGAAGAAAATGAGCACGCAGAATTCCAAGGGTACGGCACTGGTTACGGGCGCTTCCGCCGGCATCGGCGCCACTTATGCCGAGCGTCTGGCCCGCCGCGGTTATGATCTGATCCTGGTGGCGCGCGATGCCGCCCGGCTGGAAGCGCTGGCCCTGCGCCTGCGCACGCAAACGGGCCGCACCGTTGATGTCTTGCCCGCCGATCTGGGCAGTGCTGCCGGGCAGGATATCGTCGCCAACCGGCTGGTCAGCGATGGGGCCATCACCCTGATCGTCAATAATGCCGGCCTGGGCCCTAACGGTCCGGCATTGTCCAGCGCCCCCACCGCCTATGACGCCATGCTGGCTCTCAACGTGGCGGCGGTACAACGCCTGACCCTGACGGCGGCCCATGTCTTCGCGGCAAAGGGCGCCGGGACCATTATCAATATCGCGTCCGCCGTTGCCTTGCTGCCGGAACGGTTCAACGGCCCCTATGTGGCGACCAAGGCCTTCGTCCTGGCCCTGACACAGGCCCTGGCCGCTGAACTGTCCGGCAAGGGCGTGACCTTCCAGGCGGTGCTGCCTGGTTACACCAGGACGGAGATTTTCGAACGTGCCGGCATCGACCCGTCTGTTCTGCCGCAGGATATGGTGATGGAAGTGGGCGATCTGGTAGATGCCGCCCTTTCCGGTCTGGATCAGGGTGAGTTGGTGACCATCCCCTCACTGCCTGACTCCGCCGACTGGCAGGCGCTGGAGGCCGCGCGAATGAAGATCGCCGGCAATGCGTCCCGCAACAAGCCGGCGGCCCGGTTCGGTGTAGCGTAACCTCACGCCGTTCCCACATGGCGTTCATGATCGGCCAGCCGTCGCATCACCTGCGGTGGCTGGCCGAAGCTGCGCAGGAAGGCGCGGCGCATGCGTTCGCGGTCGGCAAAACCGGTTTCGCGGGCGATCACGTCCATCGGGTGGCGGCCTTCCTCCATCATGGCCCGCGCCACCTCCAGCCGCAGATGTTCCACGGCTTTGGCGGGGGACTGCCCCGTCTCCTGCCGGAACACGCGGCTGAACTGCCGGGGCGACAGGCTGGCCGCCTCTGCCAGTTCCTCCACAGACAGCTCGTTGCGTAGATTCTCTTTGGCATAGGTCAGGGCGCGGCGCACCCGGTCCGACTTCGGCTCCAGTTCCAGCAGGGTAGAGAATTGCGATTGTCCGCCGGGCCGGCGCAGATAGACCACCATGGCTCGCGCCACCGACCGCGCCATCTCCCGACCCAGGTCCTCCTCCAGCAGGGCCAGGGCAAGGTCGATGCCCGCACTCATCCCGGCAGAGGTCCAGAGATTGCCGTCCTGGATGAATATCCGGTCCTCCTCCACCCGCACTTTGGGAAACCGGGTGGCCAATGACCTGGCATGGCCCCAGTGCGTGGTGGCCCGGCGTCCATCCAGCAGGCCGGCCTCCGCAAGCAGGAACGCGCCGGTACAGATGCCCGCCACCCGGCGCGACCGCGTCGATGCCGTGCGCAGATAGTCCAGCAGGGCAGACGGTGCCGGCTTGGCCAGCAGTGAGCCGGTGGTGATGGTCGTGTCGTGGAACACGTCCCCCACCGCCGCCGTCTCAATCCCGAAACCCAGCGAATTGCGCACCCGTCCGCCCGTATCGGACAGCATATGGATGTCGTAATGCGCCTGCCCGCTCAACAGGTTCGCCAGTTCGAACACCGACAAGGCGGCCAACCCCATGACCTGGAACCCGTCAAACACCAGGAAGCCGACACTGCGCATGACCTGAAACCTGCATAAGCCTGAAAACAGGACACAAATGGGCATCGGCAGCAAACGCTGTCAACACCCACCTGTGGCCTCTGATTTCAAGCCCGCTGCTTCAGCAGGTCCAGCGCTACGTCGACGATCATATCCTCCTGACCGCCCACCATCTTGCGCCGGCCCAGTTCCACCAGGATGGCGCGGGTGTCGATGCCATATTCATTGGCGGCCTTTTCGGCATGGCGCAGGAAGCTGGAATAAACCCCCGCATAGCCCAGCGCCAAAGTCTCCCGGTCTACGCGCACGGGCCGGTCCTGCAGGGGCCGCACCAGATCCTCCGCCGCGTCCATCAGGGCATTGACGTCACAGCCATGGTTCCAGCCCTTGCGGTCGGCGGCGGCGATGAACACCTCCAACGGGGCATTGCCTGCTCCGGCGCCCATGCCCGTCAGGCTGGCATCGATGCGCACTGCCCCTTCCTGGGCCGCCACGATGGAGTTCGCCACACCCAGCGACAGGTTGTGGTGGGCGTGGATGCCGCGCTGCGTCTCCGGCTTCAGCACCTTGTCATAGGCGCGCAGACGGTCGCGCACACCGTCCATGTCCAGGGCTCCGCCGCTGTCGGTGACATAGACGCACTGCGCACCATAGCTTTCCATCAGCTTGGCCTGTCCCGCCAGCCGCTCCGGCTCAATCATATGGCTCATCATCAGGAAGCCAGCGACATCCATGCCCAGGTCGCGGGCGATGCCGATATGCTGCTTGGAAACATCCGCCTCAGTGCAATGTGTCGCGACCCGCACCGACCGCACGCCCAGATCATAGGCGCGGTGGAGTTCATCCGCCGTGCCCACGCCCGGCAGGATCAGGGTGGTCAGGACCGATCGCGTCAGGACCGAGGCCACCGCCTCCAGCCATTCCCAGTCCGTATGCGCGCCGAAGCCATAATTAAAGCTGGCGCCCGACAGGCCATCGCCATGCGCCACCTCGATAGCGTCCACGCCGGCGCGGTCCAACGCCTGGGCGATGGCCTTGACATGGTCCAGGCCGTACATGTGCCGGATGGCGTGCATGCCGTCGCGCAGGGTGACGTCCTGGATGTAAAGCTTGTCCGTCTGGGGATTGAAGCCGGTCATGCTGCGTTCCTCTGCGCGGTGATCTGGCGGGCCAGCATGTCGCCCGTCGCCTTGGCCGCCGCCGTCATGATGTCCAGATTGCCGGAATAGGTGGCCAGATAGTCGCCGGCCCCTTCGACCTCCAGGAAGATGGAGGTCTTCAGGCCCGTGAATTCTCCCTGGCCAGGGATTTTCAGGCGGTTATTGTCGCCAAAGCGCTCGAACTGCACTTCCTGCTTCAACCGGTATCCCGGCACATAGGCCCGTACCTTCTCCACCATGGCATGCACGGCGGCCCGGATCGTCTCCTCATCGGCCCCTTCCGACAGGGTGAAAACGGTGTCGCGCATGATCATGGGCGGTTCGGCGGGGTTCAGGATGATGATGGCCTTGCCCCGTGTGGCGCCCCCCACTTGTTCGATAGCCCGCGCCGTTGTGCGCGTGAACTCATCGATATTGGCACGCGTGCCGGGGCCGGCGGATTTGGACGCGACCGAGGCCACGATCTCCGCATAATGCACCTTGGCGACGCTGGACACGGCGGCCACCATGGGGATGGTCGCCTGCCCGCCGCAGGTCACCATATTCATGTTGCACTGTTCCAGATGCGCATCCAGGTTCACGGGCGGCACCACGAAGGGACCGATGGCGGCGGGCGTCAGGTCGATAACCTTCTTGCCGTCGGCGCGCAGGGCGGCGTCATGCACCTTGTGCGCATAGGCTGATGTGGCATCGAAGACAATGTCGATCTCTGGGTAGAAAGGCAGCGCCCTCAACCCCTCCAGCCCTTCATGCGTGGTCACGACACCGCGCTCACGCGCCATGGCCAGCCCTTCGGAAGCGGCGTCGATGCCGACAACCGCAGCCAACTCCATGTCCTTGGGATATTTCACCATTTTGATCATCAGGTCGGTGCCGATATTGCCCGACCCGATGATCGCCGCCTTCACCTTGCCCACGTGGGGTTCCTCCCTCTGCGATCCGCGGTTTATCGGGCAAGGGGGCGCCTCCCCGGTCCGATCACGGGAACGATAGGGCGGATGGGGAAGGGGGGCAAATTTCTGGCCGGCCCTAACTCCCATCCAGCGGCAGTTGAGGCCATTCAAACAAAAACGCCGGGCCCCATCGGAACCCGGCGTTCGATACTGATCCGTCGGCAGTGGTCAGAGGGCGACGATGTGGCGCCAGCCATGGGCGTCGTCGGCCTGACCACGCTGAATGGCCGTCAGACCGGCGCGCAGTTTGGTGGTCACCGGGCCCTCGACAGCGCCGCTGATGGTAAATTCACCACCCTTGTGGCGCACCGTACCGATGGCCGATACCACCGCGGCGGTGCCACAGGCGAAGACCTCGCGCAAGGCACCCGACGCCGCATCTTCCTGCCACTGCTGGAAGGAGTAAGGGCCTTCGACCACATCCATGCCCTGCGA